>JBBIVS010000128.1:0-8310 GCA_037439605.1 Draconibacterium sp.
GGCTGATAATTACAACGCAAACCGTTCATCAAATACACAGGCGTAAAATTGGGTTCAATACGCTGATTATTGGGAGCAATGAAAAAGCTTTAAACATTTTCAACGAAATGAACAACCAGAAATATCCGGCAGGAAACCTTTTTGTTGGTTTTGTTGGCCTCGAAAATAACAACGATGCGCTTTTAAGCAAATATTTACCCAAACTGGGAAATTTTACCGAGTTAACAGATATTATTGAGAAAAATGAAATCGAGGAAGTGGTTATTGCTATCGAAACTGTTGAGCATAAACGGCTTAGCGAAATTCTTACTGTGATTGAAAACCGACAGGTAACCATTTGGGGAATACCCGATTTATACGATTTCCTGTCGGGGATGGTAAAAACAAATACCATTTACGGCAGTCCCCTGATTAAAATATCGAACGGACTTATGCTTGGTTGGCAGGAAAATACAAAACGGCTTATTGATGTTACATTTTCTGTAATTGCATCGGTAGTCCTGTTTCCAATTTTCATAGCGCTTGCCATTATCATCAAAACAACATCAAAAGGCCCTGTATTTTATAAGCAGGAACGGATTGGCCGGTTTGGCAAACCTTTTTGCATTTACAAACTGCGCAGTATGATTGCCGGAGCTGAAAACGGCACCCCTGCCCTTTCGTCGGAAAATGACGAGCGTATTACAAAAATCGGGAAATTCATGCGCAAAACTCATTTGGATGAAATTCCGCAGTTTTACAATGTCATCATCGGCGACATGTCGCTGGTTGGCCCACGCCCTGAAAGACAGTACTACATTGACCAGATTGTTAAAAAAGCGCCGCACTACACACACCTGCACAAACTTCGTCCCGGAATTACCTCGTGGGGGCAGGTCAGGTACGGATATGCCTCCGATGTTGACGAAATGCTCGAAAGGCTTCCGTATGATATGATGTACCTGAAAAACATCTCGTTATACATCGATTTTAAATTCCTGATTTATACGATAATGGTAAGTATCAAGGGAAGAGGAAAATAAACTTTATGCCCGTTATTTCACGAAATAACCTTCACCTTTCTGATTTAATCCACTTTACCCTCTTTTAGTTTTAAATGAAGTTCAAAACATTCGGGCAACTCTTCGGGAATGTGGGTAACAAAAATCATCGCACAGTTTGATTCAGTGGCAATCCGGTTCAACAGATTTTTCAATAACCTGACATGGGCAGAGTCAAGTCCCTGAAAAGGCTCATCCAATATCAGAAGTGGCGGATTTTTAACCAGAGTCCTTAACAGCAGTACTATTCTTTGTGCCGAAGTTGAAAGTTCACCAAACAGTTTTTCCACAATTTCAGCATAATTCAATGATTTCAGCCAGCGCCTGGCAACATCTTTCTGATATCCGGTTGGCTTTTTAAATGAACCTTCCGCCTCGCTGAAACCCGAACAAATAACATCCATCACTGACTGGTTTTGAGGCAAATACTGATGTAATTCGGGCGAAACAAAACCAATGCGGGCTTTTATATCCCAAATCGATTCACCGGTCCCTTTTTGTTTTCCAAACAATCGGATATTGCAACAGTAAGCTTTTGGATTGTCGGCAAAAATCAGGTTTAGCAAGCTTGTTTTGCCCGAACCGTTTGGCCCTGAAAGCGACCACCGCTCGCCTGAATTAATTGTCCAGTTGATATTTTCCAAAATTTTCCTATCACCATATTGCAAAGAAACATCCTTCAGAAAAACAAGTTCCCTGAAATCAGAATTATACCAACCGGGGATTTCAGACTGAAACTGAAGTGTTTGATTTATTGGAAACTTTATTCCGAATCTGCTGCATTCAAATGGCGCAGTTTCCTTGTCTAAAACCAAAAACCGGTTTACCGAAGGCGGAAAATCGCTCAGTTCCAAACCAGTCATTACCAATGTTTGCCCATGTTTGATTAATGACCCAAGCATATTCGTAAGTAACGGACGGGTTGAAACATCTATACCAGTATAAGCATTGTCGAGTACCAGCAAATCGGGTTGCTCCGCCAATGCCTTTACCAGTTCCAGTTTTCGTTGTTCGCCGTTCGACAGGTTGATGACAAAACTTTCTATTAAGTTTCCAAGTCCAAATTTTTCAATTAAACTCAAAGCCAATTCCGGGTTTTCGCATTTTTGCAATTCCTCACTCACTTTTGGCAGCAGTTCAGTATCAATTTTGTTCCAACGCTGCTGGCGGTAAACCGCATGACCATTTGATAATGAAAGCGATGAATGAAACGGAACAAACCGCTTTTTTAAAAACATACCATTTTCAGCAAGTTGGCCCGAAATCGGTAGTTCGCCTGCTATTGCTTTAGCCAGCACAGTTTTCCCACTTCCGTTTGAGCCGATAATCCCCAAAACATCCCCTTTTTTTAGCTGAAGATGAACGCCTTGCAGTAAAACTGAAGTTCTTATTTTAACAGAAATATTATTCCAAATCATCATTCCGCAGGTTAAAAAAATGTCATACAAATGCTTTTTAACATTACAATTTTAACCATAATCCTGACAATTCTGTTGAAAATTAATTTTAATAAGAAATAACTTTACCATTCATTATGTTCCGAAGGTATGGTTAAAATATTTCTTAAACTGATTGGTTTTTGTTTTGCTTTTCTTTCGTTCAGTGCTTTTGCACAGGAAAGTAAATCGTGGAAAGTCGATTTCCGTACCGACATTTTTTCGCGTCATTTGTGGCGTGGCGATCAACTGGGAGATGCACCGGCCATTGAACCCGAAATCTTCCTGACAAAAGGGAATTTTGGATTTTCAATCTGGGGCGCCACCACATTTGATAACAGTTACACCGAAATCGATCTCATATTGAATTACCAGGTTTTGCCATTTCTGAATATTTCGTTATTTGACTATTACAACCCGATTCAGGGTGGAGAAAATAATTTCTGGCAATATTCTGGCAATAATTTGCGCCACACCTTCGAACTGACCGGTGAATTTGAAAAAGATGGTTTTCCACTCACGGTGCTGGCCGGCGTTTTTTTGTACGGTGACTATGATATTGTAGATGGCAAAGAACAGTTTTCGACCTATATAGAACCAGCTTACAACTTTAAAATCGCCAAAAAGGATTTTCGCCTGTTTACCGGATTTACACCTTTCAGCGGTTATTATGCCCACAACTTCGCTATTATCAATATTGGAGCTACTTTTTCCCATTCATTTGCCATCACCCCTAAACTTGAATTGCCTGTTGAAATCTCTTTCTGCACCAATCCGTATGTCAATCAAGCCTGGTTTGTTGTTGGAATCGGGATAAAAAACAGGGAGTAGGTTTTATTTTTCGACTAAGAAAATCATTACTTTTCAACCCATAAGAATTAACTGAAATAAATTCAAAATTTTTCTTTTCCCTCATCGCCTTACACACAATGTTTTCATTCCATGGCCAGCACCTGAATACCGACTCACTGTACATGCGTGAAAACTATGAAAAAAGCGAGCACCTGATTACGATGCGCGATGGAATTCAGCCTTTTACGGTTGTGAATTTTCCAAAAAACCATTCAAAAAAATACCCGGTTCTGTTAAACCAAACCTGTTCAATGCATCGTCGTTTGCCGATTATAAAAATAGCTCAAATCCATCGAAATTCCTGATAAACGATAAATATTTCCTTGTATATCAGGATGTGCGCGAACGTTACATGAGCGAGGGTACTTTCGACAACATGCGCCCCAACATTCAGGGAAATGACCCAAAAAACAAAACCGATATCGATGAAAGTTTGGATACGTGGGATACCATCGACTGGCTGATTAAAATATTCAGCCCAATAATGGCAGGGTTGACATGTACAGAATTTCGTACCCTGGCTTTTACACAGCAGCCGCCATTCCCGACGCTCACCCGGCATTGAAAGCCTCGTCGCCGCAAGCTTCAATTGCCGATTTCTTTTTTGACGATTTCCACCACATGGGGACTTTTCTGCAAAGTTACACGGCTGCGTTCGCGGTGTTTGGATATGAGAAAATGGAACAGACCAAAAACGATTGGTTCCGGGACGAGTTGATGCGTTTTTACAGCCAGAATATCCCCGATGGCTACGATTGGTACCTGCGACATAGACCGTTGAAAAACATCACCGAAAAATCATTACGATAATTTTTTCTGGAAGCAAATTGTTGAACATCCCAATTATGATGAGTTCTGGCAGAAAAGAAATATATTGCCCCATCTGAAAAACGTGAACCATGCGGTGATGACGGTTGGCGGTTGGTTTGATGCCGAAGATTTGTATGGCCAACTCAACATTTACAAAACCATTGAAGCCAATAGTTCAAAAGCAAAAAACACGATTGTAATGGGCCCCTGGGAACAGGCGGATGGGCATGGGAAGGCGGAAACACCACGCACAAGCACATTTATTTTGGCGACAGTATTTCAACGTTTTACCAACGCGAAATTGAAAGAAAATTCTTTGCATATTACCTGAATGATGAAGGACAGCCGAATCTGCCCCAAGCTTAAATGTTCGACACAGGGGCAAAACGATGGGAAACTTTCGATACCTGGCCGCCAAAAAATATTCCGCCCGTTAAACTTTATTTTGGCGAAAATGAAAACTTTCGGTTAATAAGGCAACCCCTAAAGATGCGGTTTTTGAATACATCAGCGATCCGGCGAAACCTGTTTCCTATCGTTCGCAAACCGAAAGACTTGTTTTTACACCCAACCGGTTTATGAGCGACGACCAGCGCCATGCTTCGCGCCGCCCGGATGTGCTTACTTTCGAAACCGATACTTTAACTGAAGATGTGGTTTTGACCGGCGAAATCATGGCCAAACTGAAAGTTTCGATGACCGGAACCGATGCCGATTTTGTGGTGAAATTAATAGATGTTTATCCCGATAATCACCCCAATTACGACCATAATCCCAAAAATATTGTAATGGCCGGTTACCAGCAATTGGTGCGATCAGAAGTTTTTCGCGGACGGATCAGAAACAGTTTCGAAAAGCCGGAACCTTTTACACCCAACAAATTTGCTGAGGTTGAATTTCCGTTGCAGGACATTCTGCACACGTTTAAAATTGGCCACCGGATTATGGTTCAGATACACAGTACCTGGTTTTCTTGCATCGACCGCAATCCGCAGAAATATGTCGAAAATATTTTTCTGGCCGAAGAAAGCGATTTTGTCAAATCCGAAATCCGGGTTTATGGTTCGTCAGTTATAGAAATCGGCAAAAATCCGTCGATGGATATGAAACTGAAAAATAACTATTTTTGAAAATCAACATTCAAAATCCATTTCCTATGGAACGCATGTTTTCTGCAATCCTGATTCTGCTTTTTACACAACCTGTTTTATCTCAGAAAAATAAAACCGAAGCACCATCTGCTATCGATTCAGTGTATCTCAGAAGCCTCACCTGGAGAAATATCGGTCCGTTCAGGGGCGGGCGAAGTTGCACTGTTACAGGTGTTCCCAATAAACCCAACCTGTTTTATTTTGGTTCAACCGGAGGCGGAGTCTGGAGAACCACCGACGCGGGAAATACCTGGGAAAACATTTCGGATGGATTTTTTGGTGGAAGCATTGGCGCCATCGCTGTCAGCATGAGCGATAACAACGTAATTTATGTTGGCGAGGGCGAAAAAACGGTGCGTGGCTATGTGAGCAGCGGTTTTGGCATCTGGAAAACCGTTGACGGTGGCCGTACCTGGGAACATGCCGGATTGGAAAATATCCGCCTCACCGGACGAATCCGCATTCACCCCAATAACCCCGACATTGTGTTTGTGGCAGCCATGGGCGATTTGTTTAAAGACAGCGAAGATCGCGGCGTTTACAAAACCACCGATGGTGGAAAAAACTGGAAACGCGTGCTGTTTTCCGATGCCGGCAGTGGTGCTGTCGATCTCACTTTCGACCCGGCCAACCCGCGAATTCTGTATGCCAGTACCTGGACAGTCAGACGCACACCATACTCACTCAGCAGTGGTGGCGCAGGCAGCAAACTCTGGAAAAGCACCGACAATGGCGAAACATGGAAAGAGATTAGCAAAAATCCAGGCTTCCCGACAGGATTGCTCGGAATAATCGGAGTCACAGTTTCTCCTGCAAACCCTAACCGCGTTTGGGCCATTGTTGAAAACGAACCTGAAGGCGGCGTTTACCGCAGCGAGGATGCCGGAGCCAACTGGCAAAAGGTAAACAATGACCGCAATCTGCGCCAGCGCGCCTGGTATTACTCGCGCATTTACGCCGACACCAGGGATGCCGAAAAATTATATGTTTTAAATGTTTCGTACCACACCAGCATTGACGGTGGAAAAACATTTAAAAGCAGCAACGCTCCCCACGGCGATCACCACGATTTATGGATAGCGCCCGAAGACCCGAACCGAATGATTATTGGCGACGATGGCGGTGCACAAATCACTTTCGATGGCGGCGTGAACTGGACCACTTACCACAACCAACCAACTGCACAGTTTTACCGCATTGCCACCGACGACCATTTTCCATTCCGCATTTACGGGGCGCAACAGGATAATTCATCTGTTCGCATCAACCATCGCAGCGACAATGCTTTTATCACCGATAAAGACTGGGAAGAAACCGCCGGCGGGGAAGCCGGTCACCATGCCATTTACCCAAAAGACAACGACATTGTTTTTGGCGGCGAATACGGGGGTTTTATGATGCGCATCAACCACCGCACAAAGCAAACACAGGCAACCAACGTTTGGCCCAACAATCCGCACGGTCATGGTGTTGAGGATATGAAATACCGTTTTCAATGGAATTACCCGTTGTTTTACAGCAAACACAACACCGAAAAGCTGTATGCATTTAGTAATCATGTGCACATTAGCACCGATTTTGGTGTGACTTGGCAAACCATCAGTCCCGATTTAACCACCAACGACACCACAAAACAAGGTCCCAGCGGCGGTCCGATAACCAAAGACAATACCGCGGTTGAATATTACTGTACCATTTTTGCCGCTGCCGAAGCCATAAACAACAGCGCCATTTTGTGGACAGGCAGCGACGATGGCCTGTTGCACGTAACCCGCGACGGAGGCAAAAACTGGGAAAACATTACCCCTAAAGCGCTGCCTGAATTCACGCAGATAAACAGCATCGAGGCTGACCCGTTTAACGAAGGTGGCTTGTATGTAGCTGCTACCCGTTATAAATGGGGTGATTACGAACCGTATCTTTTCCACACCACCGACTTTGGCAAAAACTGGACCCGCATTGACAACGGCATCGACAGGATGCATTTTACACGCACCATTCGCACCGAGCCTAACCGAAAGGGACTGCTTTTTGCCGGAACCGAATATGGTTTATACCTGTCGGTGAATGATGGCCAGTGTTGGCAACCTTTTCAGAACAATCTGCCACTGACACCGATAACCGACCTGCATGTGAAAGACCGCCACCTCATTGCCGCCACTCAGGGACGTTCGTTTTGGATACTCGATGATATCATTCCGCTTTATGAAATTGAAAAAGTGACAGGCAAACCCGCGTATCTTTTCACGCCCAAACCAACTTATTTGCTCGATGCCGGTTATAGCGGCAAAAGTAAAACCCAGGGCGAGAACCATCCCAACGGTGCAATTATCAATTTCTACCTGCAAAAAGCCGATACCACACTCGAATACAAACTTGTAATTAAAGACAACACAGGTAAAATTGTCCGAAGTTTTAGCAACAAAGCCAAAGACAAGAAAAACAAGTGGGAACCCAAAGCCGGCGCCAACCGTTTTATCTGGAATTTAAGAACCGACGGCGTAGATGAAATTGAAGGTATGATTCTTTGGGTTGCAATTTCTGAAGGCCCGTTTGTTTTGCCCGGAGAATACAAGGTGACCCTGCAAAACGGGGATTTTGCACAGGAAGTTCCGCTCACCATTTTGCAGGATCCGCGAAGCAATGCAAGCCTCGCTGACTTGCAGGCACAGTATGATTTTGTTATCAGTGGCCGCGACAAAATGAACACAATAAACAAAACCATTCTCGAAATACGAAAAGTGAACACACAGCTAACCGATCTGAAAACCAAAGTGAAAGATTTAGCACTTAATGCCGAAATCGACAGTCTGGCAAACCTTTCAGGCGATATAGAAAAAGTGCTGTACCAAACCAAAAACCGCAGCCCGCAGGATCCGCTCAATTATCCGATTCGCCTCAACAACAAATACGGGCATGTTCTGGCGTTGGCGACCATTGGTTTTAACCGGCCAACTGCTTCAATGGTGGAAGTTGAAAAAGAACTCGGAACGCTGATTGACGCCGAACTCACCCGCTGGG
>JBBIVS010000128.1:8320-8739 GCA_037439605.1 Draconibacterium sp.
AGCATTGAATGGTTTAAACACAAAAATCAGAAATGCGGAAGTGCCGTTTTTAACGTGGTAGGGAAATTGAAAAATTGAAAAATTGAATTATGCACAAAGGAGGTTACATCTACATTCTCACCAATAAAACAAATTCTGTTTTATATGTTGGCGTAACGAGTAATTTGGAACAACGAATCTTGCAACACCGGACAGGTAAATTTCCCAATGCATTTACCAGCAGGTATAACATAACAAAACTGGTTTATTATGAGGAGTTTCTTTCTATTGAAGATGCAATAAAAAGAGAGAAACAACTAAAAGGAGGTTCACGACAAAAGAAAACAGACCTTATCGACAGTATGAATCCTGACTGGAATGAACTTTTTAAAAGTCAGAATTAAGACAGAGATTGCTTCGTCGTACCTCCTCGCAATGAC
>JBBIVS010000129.1:0-242 GCA_037439605.1 Draconibacterium sp.
GGAAACCAATTCCCTCAAAAAGCAAGTCCGAATCCAAATCAATGTAAATTGTCACTCCTTCAGGATTTTGCGGCATTGGGATTCGAAGTTTTCCCGTGTATGAAATTCGTCCGTTCATGTTGTCCATGAAATAAAAACCGGTACCAGGGATATTTACGCCCATATCCTCTATTACTGATTCCATAAACGACATGCATGGCACCGGCCTGTTATCGGGTTGTATCACCAAACTATCATTGGGG
>JBBIVS010000129.1:258-8732 GCA_037439605.1 Draconibacterium sp.
ACAAACATAAATTTCGAAAATATACTTTCTTAAATACCCGTTAAAATAAACCCGTTCTACATATTCGCGCAAGTCCTCCTTTTGAATAAGCAAACTTATAATTGCAGGGTCGTTGTACATTTGCTTTTCAATTTTTGCCAGAAATTCCTCTGCCGCCGGGTCACGTTCGGCAACCAGAGTTACTGCAAACAATTTCTGGCCTTCCTTTTCCTTATGATTGACAATTTGATAAAAAACAGCCAGGGAATAAGTTGAAGCCAGTGTTACAAAAAGAATAAAGTAACTCAATGAAAATTTACCGAAATATTTTTTACTGAAAAGAGAAGCCAAAGTTGCCGAAAGAAAAAAAAACAACAGAACAAAGTACGATATCTTTTGAACAGCTATTAATTGCACTACCCCTAAAAACAATGCAATACTGGCAAACATGGCCATTAATTGCAGCGAAGAAAATTCCTTACATGCCTCATCAATTTGTTTGACAAGAAAATACAGCACCGCAAACAATAATAATCCCACCGAAAAAATGCCTGCAATACTTTGTGATGTAATGCCAATTATTTTATTCAGCGAGAAAGAGATGGTGGAATTATAAATTAAGACTTCAATTAAATAATTGGCAAGCAAAAACAAACCTGATGCAAACCACAGCAGCAATACAACAATTGCTTTCCCCGACATTAAAGAATCTGACCGCAGTTTATCAATGTCTATTTCAACTGTAAAATTGTACATCCAAAATGTGAAAAATATCACGATTAAAATGTAATCGCCCAGTGAAGGCAACCAGTAGTTTAATGCAAAGACTTCGGGGCTGAAAAACGGAAGGTGCACTAATAATCGCGGAATTTTAAATATTAAATGTAACCAGAAAACAATAAAGAGCGCCCCGCCCAGACTTAAAAGCCGCAAAAAAAAGTTGGCTTCCGATTCTGTGAACTCTTTTCTGAAATAGAAAAGCAGAATAATTAATCCGAGAAAATAAATAATCCCCGGAAGATAAAGTTGTTTTTCGGTGCAAAGAAAATCGCCGGAGGGATTTACCGAGAACAGGTATTCTCCTTTGATATCAAACACCGGGAATGAGGTTTTTTGCCTTGTCTCACGCAATTGAAATTCATCAGGAATGTTGTATGCTTTAAAAAATTCGTCTTTAAGGTATCTGTTCTGGTGTTCGTAATCGTATTTAATAAGGTGTAGCCCAATAATATCATGTTCACCGGCAACTTTGTGCCTTGCCAGATAAAATCCGTTGGGCAATTGCAATAAACCACTGTTTTTTTTCAATTCGCGGATTGTATTAAAAAACGAAACCGACCTGTCTGACCAATATTGCAAAACTCCATTCTTGTAAACCAAATAAGCAAAACCGGTTTCGTAAAGTGAACGGGTATTGTTTTTTAATGCTTCGAAATAACTGCCGTCAAAATTTTTTTCAGAAACAAAGGCAGCTATTTTTTCGGTTTGGTTGTTTAACTCTTTGTCATTGGTTAACAGTTGTTCCTGGAAATTCTTAATCAAATGAATTTCAGGATGTTTTTTTAATAATCCGTTTTCAATAATTGCGGCGGCAACAAAAAAACCGACTGCAAAAATCAGGTAGCTGTATTTATTAAGTTTCAGCAGCATAATTTAATCATGGTGATACGGTTCGCCCTTTATAATTGTAAAAGCACGGTAAATTTGTTCTACGCACATCAATCGTACCATTTGATGCGAAAATGTGCCGGCCGATAAAGAAATTTTTGAATTTGCAGCATCATAAACATTTTTCGAAAATCCAAAGGGCCCGCCAATGGCCAAAACCAGTTCCTTTAATCCGCTCCCCATTTTTTTTCCCAAAAAACCAGCAAATTCCCTCGAAGTAAACATTTTCCCCTTTTCATCAAATAAATGTAACTCTTTTCCCGTAAAATTCCTTGCAAGTATAAGTTGCCCCTCCATCTGTTTTTGCTGTTCAACTCCAACATTTTTACTCTTCCTGACATCTGGAATTATTTCAATTTCAAAATTAATATAATGGTTTAATCGTTTCACATAATCACTAATTCCTTCTGCCAACCAGGCTGAATCGGTTTTACCAATAACCAATAAAGTAATCTTCATGTGAGATATTGAATTTTAATTTTATAAATTTACACTAAAATAGACGCTAAAAAGAGATTTGCATAATTTTTGATGTATAATTGGACGATTTTTGAAACAGAAATATAAAATATGTCAGTATTAAAAAAAATAGCATTCTCGCTTTTGTTCTTTACCGGGTTAATTATTTTTTCAAACCAGATAAAAGCACAGGTGCCTGATGAGATTATCCAGAGTTTAAAATCAGGCGATTCAAAAACACTTGCGGGTTATTTTAACCAGAATGTTGAGTTGGTTGTACTGGAAAACGACAATGTTTACAGTAAAGCTCAGGCCCAGCAAATTGTGAGTAAATTTTTTAGCACAAATCCGCCCGAAAGTTTCAGTATAATTCACCAGGGAGGAAAAGAAGGCGCCCAGTATGTGATAGGCAATTTGGTAACGGGTAAGGGAACTTTCCGGGTTTATTTTCTTCTGAAAAAAAGTGGCGGAAAAGATTACATTCCCCAGTTAAGAATTGAATCCCAGTAATTCCGATGCATGAGATGGAAAAATACATCGACCATCTGATAAAACTTGGAGAAAGAATTGCCGAACGGGCAAAAACAATTACACTTCCTTTTTTCGAAGGGGTTCCGCTTTATGATGTGGCCCTTTTTTTCTGGCATAGCATTGTGAAAGGATCAATAACAACAAGGGCTTCGGCTATTGCTTTCTCTTTTTTTATAGCTTTCTTCCCGTTTGTCATCTTCCTTTTCACTTTAATTCCATACATTCCGATCGAAAATTTTCAAAACGAATTATTAACGCTGATTCAAAATGTGGTGCCAAAAAGTACTTACATAACAATCGAAACCACGGTTCTGGATATAATTATGCAACCCAGGGGCGATTTGCTTTCGTTTGGGTTTTTTGCTGCACTGATTTTTTCAACCAACGGAATTGCATCGATGATGAGCGCTTTTGATGCCACCATTCATGCCATTCACCGCCGTTCGTGGGTTAGCCAGCGGATTGCAGCTATATTTATTTTAATTATACTTTCGATAACGCTTACAATTGTAATTGCGATTTTAACCAGTGGGCAGTTGTTTATTCAATATCTGCAGGAAAATCAGATACTACAGGATCGGTTTATAATTTTTCTGCTCATTTTCGGTAAATGGATTCTCACGCTGTCATTGCTTTTTTTTACTTTTTCGTTTTTGTATTTTATGGCGCCTGCAAAAAAAACAAAATGGCGTTTTATCTCTGCCGGGGGAACCCTTTCAACTGTTTTAAGTGTTTTAACCATTGCCGGGTTTTCCTATTACATTAATAAATTCAACCAATACAATACATTGTATGGTTCAATTGGAACCCTCCTTATTATCCTGTTGCTGATGTATATGATGTCGTTAATACTATTGATTGGTTTTGAACTAAACGCCAGTATTCACCAGGCAAAAAAAACCAAAAGCGGAAAAACATTTCGGGGGAAAATGAGGTTGCTGGCTAAAAAGAATGAATGAAATATTTATTTTCCTTGCCTGAAAAGCAATTCCTTCTCGTTCTTCGATAAACTGTCGTAACCCGATTTGGCAATTTTTTCAAGGATACGGTTAATTTCTTCCTGTTCCGCTTTTTTCAAACGGTTGTATTCGTAATCGTCGCGAGGTGTTTGCTTATACGTAACTTTCAGATTACTTTTTGGTTTGAACAGATTTTGAATTGAAACAGATACTTTATCCAATAATCTCACCATTCCCGATCCCCAATCTTTTCCTTTCCGAAGCTGTAAAATATAAAACCAACCCCAGGCAGCGCCTCCCAAATGGGCAATATTTCCGCCGGGGTTTGTGGCCGAAATTCCAATTACCGAAAGTAAAACGTAAAATAGTGCAACATATTTTAGCTGAAAACTACCTATAAATGACAAGTGAATTTCGTTGTTGGGGTCGTAAACGGCAATGGCTACCAAAATAGCAAAAACCGAAGCCGATGCGCCTAAAAGCAGTCCGTTCACCGAATTGAAAACCGGAAAAAGATTATATGAAACCACGTAAAAAACAGCTCCCGAAATCCCTCCCAGCAAATAAACACTAGGCAGTTTGTCCCCTTCCAGCCGGTATAAAAACAACTTGCCAAACCAGTACAACCCCAGGATGTTAAACAGCAAATGAATAAACCCGGTATGTAAAAACATATAGGTAACTGGTGTCCACGGTCTTTTTATAAGTTCCTGAATATTTGACGGAACTGAAAGCAAGTCAGGGAGAATATTGTAATATCCCGATAAGTAAAAAAACACCCCAACGATTTGAACAATCAGAAATACACCTAAATTAATATATATCAGCCTGGTTAAAACCGAACCATGTTTAAATGTGCGTTTTATGTCTGAAAGAATATCCATTTCAATAAAACCGCTTCAAATTTTTATTCCAGTACTTAATCATGAAATAGCCAAACAACATACCGCCGAGGTGGGCAAAATGGGCGACATTGCTCCCGGACTGAGAAAACCCGAGATATAACTCGAGCACACCATATCCAATTACGAAGTACTTAGCCTTAATCGGAATTGGCGGGAAAAGCAACATCAACTGGGTATTCGGGAATAGCATACCAAACCCGAGCAATATTCCGAACACTGCACCTGAAGCCCCAACCGTTGGCGTGTTTAAAATTGCATTCAGGCTATTCATTAAAGGCTCAGTAAATCCCTGGTTTGTTCCCCAAATATTATATCCAACCTCTTTAACATATTCTATTTGTTCGGGTGACAAAACAGATACAACCCTGTAATATTCCCAAAAATTAACTGCTGTATGGAGTGCTGCTGCACCAATTCCGGTAACTAAGTAGAAAGTTAAAAACCGTTTTGGCCCCCAAACACTTTCAAGTACACGCCCAAACATATACAGAGCAAACATATTGAAGAACAGATGTGTCAAACCGCCATGCATAAACATGTGGGTAAAAATCTGGTGCAGCCTGAATTTTTCGGATAAAGGGAAATGCAGTCCCAAATAGGTGTACAGATTAATTCCCATTCTCTCCAGCACAAATGTTGCTAAAAGTATCAGCATATTTACGATTATCAGATTTTTAACAACAACAGGAATTGTATTTAAAAAAGAAGGCCTGTAATTCATATTCTTAATTTTTTTGTATTTCTATCAATAGCCAGACCAGTTTTGAGTCGGCTTAATATAACGACATATTGTCATTTATTAAAACTTTTTTCGATATCAGTAGTTGGAATAATTGTTAAAACCTTTTTCCCGTCGGGTGAGAAATTGGGCGTTGCCGAGGCGAAAAGCTGGTCTATCAAGTGGTCGATTTCCTCCTGTTTCAAATCAATTCCATAATCGAGCGCAGAGGCTCTGGCCAGCGAAATGGCAATTTGTTCCTTTGCTTTCAAACGGGCATCAACCGGCGAATTTTTATACTCTTCGAGCAATTTTTCAACTATCAGTTCAGGCGATGAAACATCCAAAACACCGGGTGTTCCGCTGATAATGAACGTATTTCTGCCAAACTCGCGGATATCGAATCCCAGCGATAACAATTCAGGGAGAATATTAAGTAAGATTGCAGCATCCGCCGGGTTCAGTTCAATGGTTTGCGGGAATAATAACTGTTGACTGGCCACCGAATCTGATTTCAGCACTTCCATAAATTTTTCATACAAAATCCGCTCGTGTGCCCGTTTCTGGTCAATTACCATCAAACCCGATTTTACCGGGGTAAGGATATATTTTTGTTTTAGCTGTAACGTTTTTTTACCCGAAAATTGTCCGGCTGGCAGCAAAAATGGTTCTTCATCATTTTTTGGTTCTGTTTCATCAACCGGTTTCAGTTTTAATTGAGTCCCGTTATACAAATCTTCCCATCGATCCAGATTTTTTTTCTCCGGCTGAAACCTTCCCAAATTACCCGGGGAAAAAGTTTTTGCAGTATCAAACGGATTGTATTCAGGATTTATCTGAATTCCGGGGAATTGAATATTATCCTTTGATTTTGGCGGCAGCGGAATTTCAATATTCCCACTTTGGTCGAAATCGATGGAAGGTACAACATTGTGTTTCCCCAGCGATTCGCGAACTGCAGCATGAATTATCTGCCAGATGTCGCGTTCGTTTTCGAATTTAATTTCTGTTTTGGTGGGATGAACATTAATATCAATATTCGCCGGATCTGTATCGAGAAACAGAAAATACGACGGGAAAGTATCGGGCGGCAACAATTGCTGAAAAGCCTGCATTACAGCTTTGTGAAAATAGGGCTGGCGTATAAACCTGCCATTTACAAAAAAGAACTGCTCACCGATGGTTTTGCGGGCAAATTTGGGTTGCCCTACAAACCCGAAAATTTTTACCAGGCTTGTTTCTTCGTTAACCTGAACCAGGCTTTGATTAATTGCTTTTCCAAACAAGTCAACAATCCGTTTACGGTGGTTGGTTTTTGGCAGTTCGTAAATGGGCGAATTATTATGGAAAAGTGATATTTTTAATTCGGGATTGGGAATTGCAATTCGCTGAATTTCCCATATAATGTGTTTAATTTCAGTAGTGTTTCCTTTCAGAAACTTTCTTCGGGCAGGTACATTGTAAAACAGGTTTTTTATCATGAAACCGGTTCCGTTGTTGCATGCGATTGCTTCCTGTGTTTTTACTTCAGAACCAACAATATGAATGAAAGTGCCCACCTCATCTTCCACTTTTTTGGTTCGAAGTTCAACATCGGCAATGGCAGCAATCGACGCCAGCGCCTCTCCCCTGAAACCCATGGTTCGAATACAAAACAGGTCGTTGGCCGAACTTATTTTTGAAGTGGCATGTCGCTCAAAAGCCATTCGTGCATCGGTAGGAGACATTCCGCAGCCATTATCATTAATCTGAATAAGTGTTCGTCCGGCATCTTTTACATGAACAGTAATTTCGGTAGCCCCTGCATCGAGAGCATTTTCTACCAGCTCTTTAACAACCGAAGCGGGCCGCTGAATAACTTCACCGGCGGCAATCTGGTTGGCAACCGAATCGGGCAATAATTGAATTATATCACTCACTTATAACAGATTATTAATTCCGACAGTTATCGGGATGAGTATTGATAAGAATCATTAAAATAAAATATCCGAATAAAAGAAAAGGTAAAAAATCAGTAAAAGGATTACAAACAACCATATTAATCTTATATTCTGAGACCTTCGCGCTTCATCCGAAGACTTTGACTGCCAGCCGTCCTGGTTCCTGAACTGCCCTTTTACTCTTGGCCTGTAATTTTTAATATCTTCCTTTTTTTCATCAACAATTCCCAGCTCCTCTTTTATTCTCCGTTCCCTTTCATCACGTTCTTCCTTGTCAGGATCGTAAAACCTCGGCCTGATATTAAACTGCTTTGCCTTTGGCGTATGAAAAAATCTCCCAATCATAATTGTTAATGTTTTCGTTGCACAAAGATAAGGTTAATTCAACAAAATTATTCCTTTAACCGGGCTTCTGCCTCGAAACTATTTAAAGCGACTTGATTAAGATTTCGTTGAGTTTTATATCATCCAGTTCAACCGGATTTCCTTTCATACTGCTTGCGTTTTTTGCCTTTTCAATCAGTTCAGGAAAAGAATCATGATGAATTTGAAAATCGGACAAAGATGGAATCTGAAGTTTTTTTACCAGATTTTTTACCCAAACTGTTCCGTCTCCGGCAACTGCTGAATTGTTTCCTGTGAGAATCCGGGCAACTTCATCGAATTTTAAAAGTTGTTTCTGCTGATTTTTTTCATTTAAAGCCGATATGTTGACTTCCATTACCGCCGGAAGCAAACAGGCGCAAACTGCACCGTGAGGTATTGGATACATTCCACCCAGCGGACCGGCAAAACCGTGAACCGCACCCAGCTTTACATTAGCCAGCGCCATTCCACCCAACATACTTGCCATTGCCATATTTTCCCGTGCTTCGAGGTTATTTCCATCATTAAATGCCAGTTCCAGCGATGCTGAAATCCGCTTCATCCCTTCCCTGCACAACATATCAATAAACGGGTTCGACTGGTTGCTGACATACGTTTCGAGCAGGTGGGTGAGCGCATCAACTCCAGTGGTTGCAGTAAGATGGGGTGGCATGGTAAGGGTAATTTCCGGATCGATAACAGCCAGTTTTGGGAACATTAAATCGCTTCTCAAACTAACTTTTACGTTGTGCCCTGTTGATTTTATCACCGAATTTTTAGTGACTTCTGCTCCGGTACCGGATGTTGTGGGGATTGCTATGAAAGGCAACGGTGCTTTCTCCAGTTTTCTGCCTTTACCTATAACTTCAAGATAATCGATAAGTTCACCCTGATTTGGCACAAGGGCAGCAATTGCTTTGGCACTGTCAACCGCACTGCCTCCTCCAAT
>JBBIVS010000130.1:0-2444 GCA_037439605.1 Draconibacterium sp.
TGGAGTGCCGTTGTAACCATCTGAAATTATCATTTTGTCTTTTACCAAAAGTGCCCCTACCTTTCTTCTTTTACAGTATGAATTTTGCGCCCAGATTTCGGCCATTTTCAAATAACGCTGGTCGAGCAACTGTTGTTTTTTGTCCGTCATGTTCAATTTTTACAATAAGTTTACCTTTATTGAAAAAGATTACAAATGTAATACTGAATTGTTCAAATTCCGGAAACTGTTTCCCCAAAGCCCGTCTTTTAACAAACATTAAATCCTTAAACAAAAAACGCCGCTAAACAGCGGCGTTTCACTATATTCTTTTTTTAAATTACTGTTTGATTAACAGCCAAAGATCGCTGTATTTCGGGAATGCCTGTCTGATTTCAGTTACCCTGCGACGTGCTTCGGCTTCACCTTTATATGAATTTACACAAACCCTGTAATAACCAGTTTCGCTGTGGAGAATAATTGGCGAGAAACCTTCGTTTAACAGGGTTTCGCGGAATTTTTTTGCATTGTCCAATTGCCCGAACGAACCCAGAATTACAAAATATGAATTCCCTTCGTTACGGCTTTTATCTCCCGAGTCAGTAAAAGTTACCGATTCCTTGCGAAGTGAAACGGATTTATCTTCAGCAGCCGGGGTTGGCTGGGTAGTTTCGGGAACATTAAAAACCTTTGGCTGTGCTTCAGGCGGAGTGTATTTTACTTCAGGCTGTTTCTTCGTGGTTTTACAAGCTGAAAAAGCCATTACAATCAGGATTACAAAAAACATTATTCTCTTCATCTTTTCAAATTTTTACAGTTTAACGCAGCTAAAATAGACAAAACGCAGTTTCAATACACTTCGTGTCGGTGTAAGTTTTGCACAACCAGTTGTTTGCAACTATTGTTATTTATTACTTTTAACTGCTTAAACCTTTATTTAAAACATTATGAGTATTATACAACATATCGTAAACAGTATCGTAAACACATGCAAATAAAAATTTTAAGATGAAAAACGGGTCAACAAATTATAAAACACGCGATTCACAGTTTGCGGGGCAATTTTATCCGGGAAATAAAACCGAATTGACCAATCAGCTTCACCTATTTTTTGCAGAGGCTAAAAAATTTGTTAAAAATTCAGATATAGATCAACGGTTGCACACTATCATTGTTCCCCATGCGGGTTACGTATTTAGCGGACAGGTTGCGGCAACCGCATTTGTTCAGATTCCTGAAAATGCGAAATATAAAAGAGTATTTGTACTTGCATCCAGTCACATGTATTCGTTTAACGGCGCAGCGGTTTATTGTGACGGGAATTACAAAACGCCATTGGGAGAAATTCAGGTTGACACAAAACTTTCACAGCAACTTGCTGAAAATTCTTCCTGGTTTTTCGACCACACGGAAGCGCATGAAAACGAACACAGCCTTGAAGTTCAATTGCCTTTTTTACAACACAAACTTGGAAATAATTTTTTATTGATGCCCATAATCATGGGAACCCACGACCCCGAAATCTGTAAAAAAATTGCCGAAGAATTAAAACCCTGGTTTACTGCTGAAAATCTTTGGGTAATCAGCACCGATTTTTCGCATTATCCTGATTACGATGATGCCTGCAGAGTGGACGAATTAACTGCTACAGCCATTTGCAGTAACCGCCCTGAAAAGCTTCAAAAAGTTTTAAAAGAAAACAAGAAACTTGAAATCGGCAACCTTGCCACCTCTCTTTGCGGCTGGACTTCGGTGCTTACCCTGCTTTTTCTGACCGAAAACCATGATTACAGGTTTGAAAAAATATTTTATGAAAATTCAGGCGATTCAAAAAAATACGGTAGCAAAAACAGGGTTGTAGGTTACTGGTCGATTGCAGTTTACGACTCTAAAAAGGAATTCACAATATCTGAACAAGAGAAAAAAGAGTTGCTCGAAAAAGCACGGAATTCGATTGCAGCTTTTGTAAAAACAGGCAAAAATGGAACCCCTGTTCCACCTGAATCTTCGGGTATATTGAATGAAAATACAGGAGCTTTTGTGAGTATTTACGTCGATGGCAAACTGCGGGGATGCATCGGGGGTTTTGCAGGCGAAAAAACGTTAAACGACCTTGTTCAGCACATGGCAGTTTCGGCCTCGTGCGACAGAAGGTTTAACTCCATTGAACCCGAAGAACTGGAGAAAATGGAATTGGAAATTTCTGTGCTTTCACCTTTGAAAAAAATCGATTCGATTGATGAAATCGTGCCTGGGAAACACGGAATTTACATAAAACAAGGAATTAACTCGGGTACATTTTTACCGCAGGTGGCAACCAAAACAAACTGGAATTTGGAAGAATTCCTGGGTCGCTGCTCGCGCGACAAAGCCGGAATTGGCTGGGATGGATGGAAAGATGCGGATGTTTTTATTTATGAAGCAATTGTTTTCAGGGAATAACACAAAAACACAGGTTTTATCGC
>JBBIVS010000130.1:2474-8703 GCA_037439605.1 Draconibacterium sp.
TATCCGTTTTTTATTCCCCCACAACCGCAACCCTGTTCCCACTCAAATGTCTTATCGTCAGAATTCCACCTTTTTCAAGCGGCTTCCAACTCCAGCCTTCCTTGCCGGTTTGTTGGGTTTCGGCAATTTGCCGGTTATTTATAAATAATACAGTAAGGTTTGTAAATGTTTTCCGCCTCTTTGTTTTAATTAAACAGGCCTATTTAAAGATAAGTCCGGTACAGTGATTTGTGGTAAGCATTCCGTTGTAGGTTGAAGTTACTTTTTCTCCATGCAGGTAAAAATTTTCGAGTGTCACGTTTTTTATCCCGAATTCGTCGCTGAAACCCAGCATTTGCGAAAATGGAAGTCGGTCGCCTTCAACCTGAATATTCCGAAAATGAACATCTTCAATCTTTCCGCGGGTTGTGTCTTTTGAATATTGCGAGAAAAGAATTTTGAAGTCGATAAGCCAGCCATGCGAATCCTCAACCCGGATATCATCATAAAGTACATTTTTTACCACAGCTCTGTCGCCGTTGTGGATGGTAAAAGTGCCTTCAGGTCCTTCAATGTGTATCAAATCGCAATTCCTGAAAGTGATGTTCCTACTGTATCGGTGCGGGTTTCGAAGCCAATTTCGAGTGCATTTCCCCACACGCCGTTCCACATTACCGAGTTTTGCACAACCACATCGTCAACATTGAAACTGCTGTTAAAATCAGTGAAGTAATTTACCCCCGATTTTACGGCAATGCAATCGTCTTTGGTTTGAATAAAGCAGTTATTCACCAAAACATGTTGTGAACCTACTATGTCAATTCCATCGTCCCAGTCGTTCGACGAAACAATTTTCAGGTTGTTGTAGGTAACATGATTCGATGCCGTTGAGGCGCAAGTCCAGTGGCGGCTTTCAGCAATTACAATTCCTTCAATAAGTACATTTTCGCACCGGTTGATTTCAATGGGTCGGTGTTCTCCGCGTTTGTACTTGCTGTTGTCGATAATTCCGCGTCCCATGATTTTGATGTTCTTTGCCTGATTTGTCATGAAATGTCCACGAACGATTGCACCACCTTCAATATATACTGTCTGGTTGCTTTTGATAACGACTTCGCCCGGATAATGGATTTTTCCGGCATCGAAGAAAATCACGTTTTTGCCGGCTTTTTCAGGAATAGTGTTTTCAAGGGGATTGGCAAAAAGAAAGAGCGGGCGTTTCAGATTTTTATTGATTTCGATGCTCAGGTTTTCGGGTTTATCTAATGTAAAATGAATTTGGTTGCGGTACAGTTCTCCTTTGATATTCCGGCTTTTGGGCCTGATGTCGAAGTTGTACACCGGCGAAGCAAACGACACTTTTACATCGATTTTACCTTCGAACGAAAAACTTGCGTATGCAGCACAACGGGTATTGTAAACAAAAACCGGTTGTCCGTTTATTTCGAGTTCGAATTCGGGAGCGGCTTCTGCGCCTTCGGGTGCAGGGTAAATGACGAGCTTTGCAAAAGAACTGCAACTTAAGATCATTAAATAAAACAGAAGAATGTATTTCATGGAATCCGGTTTTTGTATGATCGTTAAACAGTTGCAACCAGTTACTTTATTTCATTGCCGCCAGCACCCTTTCCGGGGTCATCGGCATTTGGTAAAGCCGCGCACCAACGGCGTCGAAAATGGCGTTTGCAATCACTCCCCCCATGCAAATGATAGCTGGTTCGCCTCCTCCCTGAGGTGGTTCTTTGCGGTCGAGAATAACAGTTTCAAT
Source organism: Draconibacterium sp. (assembly GCA_037439605.1). Lineage (GTDB taxonomy): Bacteria > Bacteroidota > Bacteroidia > Bacteroidales > Prolixibacteraceae > Draconibacterium. Next base: position 4,222 of record JBBIVS010000130.1, read on the forward strand.
TTTTGGCAGCCACGAAAATTTTGGAATGTCATAAGTTCCGAAATTCTCTGATTGTACATCGCCACCGGTAAATTCCACATCTTCTTTCAATGCATATCCTAGTCCCATGGTAATACAACCTTCCATCTGAATAAGTGAGCCTTCCGGATTTACGCAGTATCCCATTTCCTGGGCACAAACTACCCGTAAAACCTGAACATGCCCTGTCTTTTTATCTACCTTTACTTCAGCCATGTGCGCAACATACGAACCAGCGTCAAATCCGCAGGCAATTCCGAATCCCCGTCCGCTCGGTGATTTGGCTGGTTTCCAGTTTGCTTTTTCCTTCAGCGCTTCCAAAACGGCAATCATTCGCGGGTCTTTCAGGTTTTTCAGCCTGAATTCAATGGGGTCGATTCCTGCTTTTGAAGCCATCATATCGATTTGCGATTCGCGTGCAAAAGTGTTGGTGTTGTTGGCCGGAGCCCGCCAGGCGCCTGTTCCGAACGGGTGAACATCGTTTGCAGCATAACTTGTGGTTTTCTGATGAGGAACATCATAAATGGTTTCAGAACCCCGCGCCCCGGCAAAATACTGGTGATAGTCCCACATCACTAAATTTCCCGATTTATCAATTCCTGACGTAATTTTTACCACCGCAGCCGGACGAAAAGTGTCGTAAAAGAATTCTTCCTTTCGGGTCCAGGCAACCATAACCGGTTTGCCGGTCATTTTTGCCAGCCGGGCTGCTTCAATTCCCTGCCAGTGTGCCGATTTTCCACCAAAACCGCCACCTACAAACGGAATGATCACCCGAACATTTTCGAGCGGGAGTCCAAGTTCGCGGGAAATGGATTCCTGAGCCGTAAACGGTGTTTGTGTTGAAATCCATGCAGTCAGTTTTTCATTTTCATAAATTGCAACTGCCGCATGAGGTTCCATAGTGGCATGGGCAACATAACCATCATGAAATTCGTTTTCAAAAATTTCTGCAGAAAGTTCCTTCCCATGAGCCAAATCTCCTTTACTGTTGTTTTCCCTGCCTTGCGGATTTGAATCAAGCAGGTACTGAAATATGGTTTTTTCGTCCACCTTTTTTTCGTTGAACGAGTAATCGGCTTTAATCAAACGTAAAGCCTCATCTGCCTTTTCAGGATTTTCGTGCAAACCAGCAATAAAGTCACCCTCGCGAACAATCCGTATTCCGTTTTGTTTTTCTGCTTCCGAAGTATTGGCCGAAATGAGTTTGGCGCCATGCGACGGCGGCCTTAAAACCCGGGCATACAACATTCCGGGGAAACGGAAATCGGCGGCATATTTAGCTTCTCCTTTTACTTTGATAACTGCGTCACTGCGGAGAAAAGATTTCCCCATGTTTTTAAAAGCTGCGTAATCTTTGAAATCGGGTTTGATCTCGAGGTATTTTTCAATTTTTTTACCCTTGGTCAACTCCCCGTACGACACTTTTTTGTTCGGTCGATCTTTAATGAAAACGATTCCGTCTTTTACCTCCAAATCTGACACCTTTGAATTCAGTTTTTTGGCAGCCATTTCGAGCAAAACCGCGCGGGCTTCTGCAGCCGCTTTTCGCATAAAAGGAGAAAATGCACGGGTGGTAAGAGACCCATACGTTCCTGCATCCCATGGACAAAGCTCTGTGTCGCCCATCACCATTTTAACCTGTTTCACAGAAACATCCAGTTCGTCAGCCATCATTTGCGGCAGCGAAGTGATGATTCCCTGCCCCATTTCAATTTTCCCGGTGAAGCATGAAACATCACCATTTTCGGCGATATGAAGAAACGCGTTGTAATCGGTGGGTAAACTTCTTCTTTGCTGTTCACCTTCAGCACCAAAAAGATTATCGGGTGCGGCTATGTTAAATAAAACATATAAACCTCCACCCATAATCCTGAAAAAATCCCTACGCCGTAAGGCAAGTATTTTGTTGTCTTCCGGGATGTATTCCTGGTATGATTCTGGTTCGTTCATGGTATAAAGCCTCCCCCGACCCCTCCGGTAGAGGGGCGAAGGGAATTGATTATCTGGTTAATTGATACATTATTTCACAAATTTTGAAAATCAAATCTTTCAGATTCAATTTTCAACTCTTTTTCAATGCTTTCAGTACCCTTGCTGGGGTAAACGGCATTCTGAAAACCCTTGCCCCGCATGCTTCGAAAATAGCATTGCCAACTGCCGCACCCATACAAATAATTGCCGGTTCGCCTCCTCCCTGTGGTGGCTGGTCCATGGCATCTGCAAGTACGGTTTCAATTATTGGTGGAATGGTTGAAAACAAAGGCAACTGGTAATTACCAAAATTGTTCGATTTTACTTCACCCCAGTCGAATTCAACATCTTCGGAGAGTGTGTAACCAAGTCCCATATTTACACAACCTTCGGCCTGGATAATTGTACCTTCAGGATTGATAACCTGCCCCATGTCCTGACCAACAACTGCCCTGTTAACTTTCACTTCACCTGTTGAAGTGTCAACTGTAACCTCAACAATAACCGTTACAAGGGTACCCGCATCGGTGCCAACAGCAATACCACGTCCGGTGCCTTTCGGTGGTTTCTGTGCTGACCAGCCAAACTTGTCGGCAGCGAGCTTCAACGAATTTAAGGCGCGTTTATCGCTCATATTTTTCATTCGGAATTCCAGTGGATCCATCCCGATTTTATTTGCCATGATATCTATTTGAGATTCGCGGGCAAACGTATTTGAATAATTACCCGGAGCGCGCCATGCTCCTGTAGCGAATGGATGAAGGCCATCCTTATCAAAAGATGTGGTTTTATGGTTCTCAAAACCGTAAAAAGGCTCTGTACCCCTATCTCCGGCACAATACGTTTTAAAATCCCAGTATTTAATTAACCCATCTTTGGTAACACCTGAGCTTACTTTAAGTACTGCTGCAGGCCTGAAATAATCGTACATGAATTCTTCCTTACGGCTCCATTCCAACTGAACAGGGGTCCCTTCAACCATTTTTGCTATCCGTGCAGCTTCACCCGCCTGTTGATTATATATTTTCCCTCCAAATCCTCCACCCAGAAAAATCTGTTTCAAATGAACCTGTTCTTTTGGCAATTAGAGCAACCCGGCTACTTCTTCGCGGGTTCCGAAAGGGGTTTGCGATGAAGCCCACATGGTGAGTTTTCCGTCATTAAAAACTGCGGTTGCAGCATGTGTTTCTATTGTCGCGTGAGCTTTGTAGCCATCGTGGTATTCATGTTCAAATAAAAACTCCGATTCCTTTTTACCGTTTTCCAGATTTCCGCCTTGATGGCTTATTTTGCTGTCGGTAGCCGTTTTCAGAATATATTCGAAAATGGTTTCGTTATTTGCTTTTGAAGCTGGTTTTTCCCATTCAGCTTTTACCTGAGAAACTGCTTGTTCAGCAATTTCAGGTGAAGCGTGAAGAACCACAATAAAATCGCCATCCTTTAAAACCTTAACACCCTGAATAGCTTCGGCTGCCGAGGTATCAACAGATATCAGTTTTGAACCGTGAGCCGGAGGTCGCACGATACGGGCATATAACAGGCCGTCCAACCGGATATCGGAAGAATAAAGCGCTTTGCCGGTTACTTTTAACTCTGAATCCAACCGGCGGTGAGATTTTCCGATAACTTTAAACTGGTTAGGCTTTTTCAGAACAGGTTTTTCATTTATGGTTTGAACTATTTTCCGGCCTTTTGTAAGTTCGCCATAAGTAACATTTTTATTCCTGTCTGATTCGGCAAAAATAATCCCGTTTTCAGCTTTTAACTGTTCCACCGGAATGCCTAATTTTTCAGCCGCCAGCTTTTTCAATACTTCACGGGCTTCTGCCGCAGCAGCCCGAATCAGAGGATCATGGAACCGGGATGTCATTGAACCCCAGGTGCCATCGTCGTGAGGACATAGTTCCGTGTCGCCCATGATTATATCTATCTTGTCGATGCCAACTTCCAGCTCATCGGCAAGTATTTGTCTCAAAGAAGTGGTAATTCCCTGTCCCATTTCAATTTTACCTGAAAAACAATCAACGCGGCCATCTTCCTTTACCCGCAGATAAGCATTGAATTCAGGTAATTCATTGCCATTTCTGGGTTTGCAGGCAGTGAGAAAACCCATTTGGCTGATGGAGAAAACGATGATAATTCCTCCACCCAGGTTTTTCAGGAATTCACGCCGGTCAAGTTTTTTCGGCGGAGTTTTTAAATCGTGAAAATAATATTTGTTGATTTCCGCTGCTTTCATGGCTGGGTAACTCCTTTCATCATTTTAGATGCTGTTTCAATGGCCATGATAATCCGGGTGTGGGCTCCACACCGGCAAAGGTTGCCTTCCATTCCATCGATGATTTCTTTTCGGGTAGGTTCAGGGTTCTTTTTCAACAAACCTACGGCATTTAAAATCATTCCGGGTGTACAGTAGCCGCACTGCAACGCATCGTGTTGAACAAAGGCCTGTTGAACAGGATGTAACACTTCGCCATTGGCCAGACCTTC
>JBBIVS010000131.1:0-3341 GCA_037439605.1 Draconibacterium sp.
CGACCTGTTTGAAAAGTGGGGAATTAAAGGCATCAAAATGGATTTCATGAACCGCGACGACCAGCAAATGGTGGAATTTTACGAAGCTGTTGCCAAAAAAGCCGCAGAGAAAAAAATGGTGGTTAATTATCACGGTGCTTACAAACCCTGCGGATTAAGGCGTAAATATTCAAATGTTTTAACCCGCGAGGCACTCATCGAATTTGAATACAACGGATGGACCAGTGAAGCAAATCCGGTGCACCACAATCTGTTACCATATATCCGTGCATTTACCGGACCCATGGATTATATTCCAGCCACGATGCGCAATTCTACCAAAGACAACTTTCGGGCGGTGGGCGATTACCCGATGGGGATTGGAACCCGTGCACACGCCATGTCACTCTTTGTAATTCTGAACAGTCCGATGACCATGCTCCCCGATGCTCCGTCGGACTACAAGCGCGAACAGGAATGCACCGATTTCATTGCAAAAATCCCGGTTGAATGGGATGAAACAAAACTGCTTCAGGGTAAAATTGCAAAATATACGGTGATGGCAAGGCGTTCAGGCAACAACTGGTTTGTAGGCGCAATTACAAACTACGAACCGCGCACGATTGAACTTCAAACTGATTTTCTGAAACCCGGCAAATACAGACTGGAAGCTATTCAGGATGGGATAAATGCCAATACCCGTGCTGAAGACTACAAAAAAGTTACCACGGAATTTAATGCAGGAGACGTATTAAAACTCAATCTGGCTTCGGGTGGCGGCTGGGTTGCGATAATTGTTCAGGTAAATTAACAGACATGAAACAACCCGCCATTTTTGGCAGGGCAATATTTGATGAACCCTTTTAATAGTCCGCAAAGGCAAGCGTGGCAATGCTCACTTTTACATTTTCAATTTGAAGCAGTTGAAAAGCGCACGATTCAAGGGTTGAGCCTGTGGTAACAACATCGTCAACCAATAAAATATGCTTGTTCGCAAATTCTTCGGGATTGAGCACCTCGAAAATATTTTCCACATTTTCCCAGCGCTCGTATCGTGTTTTGCGGGTTTGGGTTGAAGTGCGTAAATTGTTAACCGAAACCGGTTTACCAAATGAGTCAGAAATTCCGCGGGCAATCCATTCGCTTTGGTTGTAACCGCGCATTTTTTGTTTTTTTGGATGCAACGGGACTGGCACAACAACATCGATTGAATTAAATTCAGAAGATTCCGAAAGTGCCATTCCGAATCGTTGCCCGGTTACAAATCCCAATTCTTTCATACCTTTGTATTTTATGTAATGAATAAGATGCTGATAGTTGCTGCCCTTGTTGTAGGCGAAAAAGGCAGTGGCATTTTCAATTTTCACCCTTCCCCAAAATAGGCGGGTAACTTTATTTTCGGCATCAAAATGAAAATTGGTCACCGGCAAATCATGCCAGCATTCGAAACAAACGAATTTCTCCTGTGTTACCAGCCGGTTTCCGCAGGTAACGCACAAAGTCGGGAAAAAAAGTTCAGCAATAAAGTATAATCCCCTGGTTAACTCATTCATAAACCGAAAGATAAGAATTATATTTTGTTTGTATATGAATGATTTAATCAAAGTTTAACCAAACTGTAAAACTCATTTAATCAATAACAACTAACCTTGCATTGATTAAATTTTTAGTTTTAAACAGCTTTAAAATATCATTCTTTCCCCTCTTTAAATTTTCTTTTGAATCTATTCCCGGGGTTGTCTATATACAAGGCAACCTTTTCTTTTTGGGTTCGGTTAGGTACGTTTTTGATTTTTGCGTCAATTAATCTGATTTATAAGCGTTAAAATAAGTTGACCCAACAATAACTTGAACGTTTCTAAATTTGTGATAATTCGCACTGTGAATGAATTACGTTTTAATAAATTGCTAATTTTGGTTTTTTTAATTTTATAATCATACCTGGAAGTTAAACATTGAATCATGCTGAAAAAGTTTGTTAATTATTTACGAAACCATATCCTTCTTATCATATTCATTGGCTTTGTTTTTGGAATTACATTCACCCTTTTCACCAACAAAGTACTCGAAGCAACATCAACCAACGAATCGTGCGAAATGTGCCATGTACACCCACATGCCACCAATTCGTGGAAACTTTCCGATCACTACATTACGCGGGTAGGAATTCATATCGGGTGCGTTGATTGTCATTTACCGCCCAAAAGACAGGGATATCTGAAAGAAAAAATTAAAGCATCAATCAGGGATGTGTACGGTCTTGTTTTTAAAGACAGCGCCGATTATAACTGGGAAGAAAAATCGACACTCGAATTTGCCAGTAAACATGTCTTTCAGGCATCATGCGATAAATGTCATCCGAATTTGTTTCCGCTTACTCTTACAAAAGACGGCCAAAACGCGCATCTTTACTACACTCAGAATGTTAATACAAAAGGACTGCTTTGCATCAACTGCCATTTAAATGTAGGACATTACGACCCGAATGCGATTCATGCCAAAAATGTATCTTTTGGGAGTACTGGCGGTGCAGGCAAGGCAAAATACAATGAACCCGCATTTGTTTCAGAACATAAAGATTTTACAGAAACGGTTCCAAATACAACGGTTTCATTCAATATGAAAGCAATACCGGGCGGCACATTTAAAATTGGCAGCCCCGAAAACGAACCAAAACGTAATCCAGACGAAGGACCACAAAAAGAGATAAAAATAAGCCCGTTTTTTATGGCCGAAATCGAAGTTAGCTGGGATGAATTCCTCGCATTTTATTCGGCCACTGCTGTGGAAGGGCGGTCAACGGATACTGAGGGAGCCCGCACAACTGCCGATGTTGACGCCATTTCGGGGCCAACGCCACCTTATGGGCAACCCGATCAAAACTGGGGTTTGGGCAAACGGCCTGCAATTACAATGAGTTTCCATGCAGCCGAAACCTATTGCAAATGGCTGTCGAAGGTTACCGGGAAAACTTACCGTTTGCCAACTGAAGCAGAATGGGAATACGCTGCAAGGGGCGGAACAGCCACACCTTTCTTTTTCGAGGGAAATATCAAGGATTTTGCTGAAAAAGGATTTATCGGAAGACTGTTTGGAAAAGAGAGTGATGTGATTAACCAATATGTTGTGTATGGAAAAAACAGCAGGTCAAAAACCGAAGAACCTGACAAAGTTGAGGCAAATCCTTATGGATTGAAACACATGCTGGGAAATGCCGCCGAGTACTGTTCGGACTGGTATTCGCCGGAAGCTTACACGCAATTGTCTGATGGAGCCACCGACCCGAAAGGGACTGCAACCGGCGAAGAACGTGTTGTCAGGGGAGGTTATTTCAGAAGCGATATTGCTGACGTAAGAAGTGC
>JBBIVS010000131.1:3354-3946 GCA_037439605.1 Draconibacterium sp.
TACTCAATCGGTGGCCTGGTTGAAAACCGACCCGCAAATGCCCAAAAGTATCTGGTGGCTTTCAGACTGTAATTATATCAGTTTTAGGGTAGTTTGTGAATTTGATGAAAAAACAGGAAAAAATTAATATTTTTTAAAATCCTAAATTCAACTAAAATTTATTATTATGAGTAACAATCAATTTTCAAGAAGAAAGTTTTTAGCCAGCGCAGCAGCAGTTGGCGCAGCAGGCACAATGGGCGTAGGGGCTTTGTCATCATGTGCCGGAGGTGGCGAAAAATCAGCAGCAGCAGGTGCATATGACTGGGTTCCAACCGATTATAAATTTCCGCCAATGCTGACAACAGCTCCTGAAGGGAAAGAACTAAAAGCAGGTATTATCGGTTGTGGTGGCCGCGGTTCGGGAGCAGCAATCGACTTTTTAAATGCCGGCACGGGACTGTCGGTTATTGCACTTGGAGATACTTTTCAGGACCGGGTTGACAGTTGCCGCGAAAAAATCAAAACCGAAAAAGGACAGGAAGTTCCGGTTGAAAACTGTTTTGTAGGATTTGATGCTTACCAAAAAGTAATCGATTCAGGAGTTGATATT
>JBBIVS010000131.1:3959-8699 GCA_037439605.1 Draconibacterium sp.
CGAAATTCCGCCCCGAACATTTTGAAGCTGCGGTTAAAGCACGCAAACATGTATTTATGGAAAAACCACTTGCCGTTGATCCGGCAGGTATCAGACAAGTGATGGCAGCCGCCAAGACGGCCGATTCGTTGGGATTAAAAGTGGTAACCGGAACCCAGAGAAGACATCAGCTCAGTTATATTAACCTTTATAAGGAATTGCAAAACAATGCTATAGGTAAAATCGTTTCGGCCAACGTATACTGGAACCAAAGCAAATTATGGCACCGTAACAAAGATGCAAGCTGGAGCGAAATGGAATGGATGATACGCGACTGGGTAAACTGGTGCTGGCTTTCGGGAGACCATATTGTTGAGCAACACGTTCACAACATAGATGTGGCCATGTGGTTCATGGGCGACCACCCCGTAAAAGCTCTTGGTTTTGGATCGCGTCAGCGCAGACCAACCGGCGACCAGTTCGATAATTTCAGCGTTGATTATACTTTTGCCGATGGAAGGCAAATACATAGCATGTGCCGTCAGATAAACGGTTGTACCAATGGTGTTTACGAAGTATTTCACGGAACAAAAGCCACTGCTCGCACTGATGGCAAAATTCCAACAATCGTTGATCCGGCCGGCAATGTTCTGTTTACTTCCGTAGCTTCTGATACCAGTCCTTATGTTCAGGAACATATTAACCTTGTTACCTGTATCCGTCAGGATATACCTTTCAACGAAGCTGAAGCAACAGCAGTATCAAACCTTGTGGCCATTATGGGAAGGGTTTCAGCATACACCGGAAAAGCAGTTACTTATGAGGAAATGATGAACTCTGAACTGAAAATTGGCCCGGAAATTTACATCATGGGCAACCTCGGGTACAATGAAAAGTCAACGATTCCTGTACCTGGAGCGTCTGAATAAGAATAAATTAATCAATCAATCCGGACAAAAACCATTCGGAAGTCAAACGACGGAAGAATGGTTTTCTATTTTATCTGTTCGTCAAAAATGAGCATTATTTAAGCTGTTGCTGAATGATTTTCACATAAAACCTTACTTTTGTAACCTTCAAAATAAAACTGAAAAAACATCATAAAAAAGCTGTCGATTATGAAAAGGACAAAAATTAAAGACATTCTGCACAGTGGAAAAATAAATGACACTGTGGTTGCAAAAGGATGGGTACGAACAAAAAGAGGAAGTAAGAATGTTTATTTTATTGCATTAAACGATGGTTCAACCATTAACAATCTTCAGGTTGTGGCTGATGTTAACAATTTCGATGAATCACTTTTGCGTGAAATCAATACAGGGGCAGCACTTTCAGTAACCGGGAAGTTGGCCGAATCGGCAGGTAGCGGACAGCATATTGAATTAATTGCCCAACAGGTTGAACTGCTTGGCGCTGCCGACCCGGATAAATACCCGATTCAGCCTAAAAAGCACTCGCTCGAATTTTTGCGCGAAAATGCCCATTTAAGGTTTCGCACCAATACTTTTAGCGCCATTTTCAGAATCAGACATGCCATGGCTTTTGCCATTCATAAATATTTTAACGAAAAAGGGTTTAACTACCTGCACACACCGATTATTACGGCAAGCGATGCCGAAGGTGCCGGCCAGATGTTCAGGGTAAGCACACTCGACCCTAAAAACCTGCCGCTAACAGAAGATGGCGAAATTGATTACAGCGAGGACTTTTTTGGAAAACCAACCAACCTGACGGTTTCGGGCCAGTTGGAAGGAGAGCTTGGAGCTTTGGCGCTGGGTGAAATTTACACGTTCGGGCCAACTTTCAGGGCCGAAAACTCGAATACTACGCGCCATTTGGCCGAGTTTTGGATGATTGAACCCGAAATGGCCTTCTACGATTTAAAAGACAACATGGATTTAGCTGAAGAGTTTTTAAAATCTCTGATAAAATATGCGCTCGAAAATTGCATGGACGACCTGCAGTTTCTTGCCAGCCGGCTGCAGCAGGAAGAAAAGGACAAACCTGCCGACCAGCGTTCGATGGATTTAATTGAAAAACTGAAATTCGTTCTCGAAAACGATTTTATAAGGATTACTTACACCGAAGCCATTGAAATTCTGAAAAATTCAGCTCCATACAAAAAGAAGAAATTTCAATACCCAGTTGAATGGGGAGTTGATTTACAGAGCGAACACGAACGTTACTTAGTTGAAAAACATTTTAAATGCCCTGTAATACTCATCAACTATCCGAAAGAAATAAAGGCATTTTATATGAAACAGAACGACGATGGAAAAACCGTTGGCGCCATGGATGTTTTGTTCCCGCAAATTGGTGAAATCATAGGCGGGTCGCAGCGAGAGGAAAACCTCGAAAAACTGGAAACACGTATGCGCGAAATGAATATTCCGGTTGAAGAAATGTGGTGGTACCTCGATACGCGCCGTTTTGGTTCTGTTGTTCACAGCGGGTTCGGACTTGGTTTCGAGCGGTTTATACTGTTTGTAACCGGAATGGGAAATATCCGCGATGTGATTCCTTTTGCCCGTACCCCAAAAAATGCCGAGTTCTGAAAAATCATTAAAAACAAACTAAACAAAAAAATAGTAAATTTACGGGGTAAACGTTTTGGGATATGAAGCAAAATCTTTCATTACAGCAAAAACTGCTACAGAAGCTTTCGCCGCAGCAAATTCAGGTGATAAAGCTTCTGGAAATCCCGACGTTACAACTCGAACAACGCATCAAAAAGGAACTCGAGGAAAACCCTGTACTCGAACTCGAACAGGATGGGCAGGAACCGGAGGAAGAAAACGAAATCCGCGATGACGACGCGCCTGATACTGATGTTGATAAAGATGAATTTACATTCGATGATTATTACGACGAGGATGAAGATATTCCATCGTATAAATTAAACGTTAGCAACTATTCGAAAGACGATGTTTTTGTTGATATCCCCTTTTCGGTAGGTACATCGTTTCACGAATTTTTATACGAACAACTGGGAATGGTTAAACTTACCGAAGAGCAAAGCCAGCTGGCAGAATACATCATTGGCAACATTGACGACGATGGGTACCTGCGCCGCGATTTACCGGCCATCAGCGATGACCTGGCTTTTAATTTGAATATTGAGGTGTCGGAAGATGAATTATACAAAATATTAAAGGTAATCCAGGAATTCGATCCCCCGGGAGTTGGCGCCCGGGATTTACAGGAGTGCCTGTTAATTCAGATTGGTAAAAAACATGGCCCCCTTCAGGAAATTTCCAACAAAATTTTAAATGATTATTTCGATGAATTCACAAAAAAACATTATTCAAAAATTCAAAATAAGCTTGAACTTTCGGATAGAGAGTTAAAAGATGCCATTGATCTTATTTTGAAACTGAACCCCAAACCCGGGAGTTCATACAGTAACCCGTTAAACAGGGCTAACCAGCACATTGTCCCCGATTTTATTCTGGAAAACATAGATGGAGAGTTGGTACTGTCGTTAAACCAGAGAAATGTACCCGACCTTAAAATCAACGATACCTATCTTGAAATGCTTAAAGCCCTGGGGCAGAACCACAAGGAAAAAAGCAAAAAAGAAGCATTGCAATTTGTTAAAGAAAAACTCGATTCGGCCAAATGGTTTATCGATGCTTTGCAACAACGGCAAACAACTTTGCTCGTTACCATGTCGGAGATTATTAATTTCCAGCACGAATATTTTCAGGAAGGCGATGAAACAAAGTTACGACCCATGATTTTAAAAGATATTGCAGAACGGACAAATCTCGATATTTCCACCATTTCGCGGGTTTCGAACAGCAAATACATACAAACCCATTTTGGCATTTACCCGTTAAAATATTTTTTCTCCGAAGGAATGCAGAAAGATGATGGTGAGGAAGTTTCGACCCGAGAAATTAAAAAAATATTGCAGGACTGCATTGATAATGAAGACAAACAGAAACCTTTGACTGATGACAAACTAGCGCTGATATTAAAGAAAAAAACTTACAACATTGCCCGCCGCACTGTTGCAAAATACCGCGAGCAGTTAGGAATACCGGTTGCACGGTTACGAAAGGAACTTTAATATGCCCGAAAAACTTGCCAAAATTGTTTCTGCCATTTTTCATCCGGTACTTTTACCAACATTAGGGTTTATTCTCATTTTCACTTCGGGGTTTTATGATGCAGTGCTGACACTGGAAGCCAGGAAATTTATTTTACTCGTTGTTTTTTTCAGCACTGCAACCTTGCCCATACTGGCGGTTGCAGTTCTTGCGCTCAACTCAAAATTCGATTTTTTAATGCCCTCCAGTCGCGACAGGGTATTACCGCTTTTATTGACCTCTTTTTTCTATTATGTTGGTTTCATTTTGCTTAGCCGCATTCATTTTATCCCTGTGCTTAAATTGTTTATGGTTGCCTCGGTTCTGGTAATAATTTTATTATTGCTGATTTCCTTTAAATGGAATATTAGTATTCATGCGGCAGCAGCAGGCGCGGTAACCGCAACTGTATTTGCAATGTCGTTTCGCGGAGGGGTGAATCCGGTATATGCTGTTGTTGCAGTAGTGCTTGTTTCGGGACTGGTGGGAACTGCCCGCCTGATACTAAATAAAAATAACCTGTTGCAAGTGGCAGCAGGTTATTTTTTAGGATTTATGATTTTGTATCCTGTAATTTATTTTCTCTGAGAATTACTCCACAAATTTATACCCGATTCCCTTCAGCGTTTTAATATGATCGTTACCTATTTTCTCGCGTAATTTCCTGATA
>JBBIVS010000132.1:0-8675 GCA_037439605.1 Draconibacterium sp.
CAGCCGCTCCGATAAACTTAACATAACTTCCATCTTCAGCAACAATGCTTCTCAGGTTATTGATATATTTTTTCAGTTCAGGAACATCGGCCAGCGAAAAGCTACCGCCACCCGTAAAAGTGTAAACATCGCCTGCAACCTGAACCGATTTAACGTCAACTGTCACTGAATTTTGGGAGTTTATGGGAATATCAGCTTCAATATTGGTTTTAAAACCCACTTCTATTTTCTCTTTCAAATCATCACACGCAACCATAAATACCGTTGCAACAATGGTCAGTAAATAAATGTAATTTTTCATCTTTTTTTAATTTTAAAATGGCAAATTCATTACACCTGTTCAAGGTACAATTTTAATCTAAATAAGTTTTTGTTTTTGCGTCGAATGTATTTCGTGGTGAAAATATTAAATTTGATTCAAAAATCAATGAAAATGAACAGATTATTTGTAATAATCATCACCTGTTATATTTTTTCTTCTTGCGGCGATAGTTTGTCCTTTCAAAAAGAAATTGTTGATCAGGCGATTGAAAATGGCCAACTTGCCAACGAAGGATTCGTGCGCAGCCTGAAATTTGTGGAAGGGTGGCTTATGAAAACTGACAGCATCACGGGGCTTATCCCTACCAACCTGACCAAAAACAATGATGTTTGGGAACCTCACAACTCGGCTGCAGACAACTATGCGTTTATGGTCCTCACATCTTACCTGCTCAACAAAGATTTGTATAACGGTAAAATGCTTGAAATGCTCGAAACAGAAAAGAAACTTACCTCGCGGGTTAAATCGCTGCCCGATATCTGGTCATTTTCAAAACAGAATTTTCTTTCGGAGGAACTGAAAATGAGCCAGGTTATTTTCGGAACCTCGGAATACATTAAAGACGGGTTAATCCCGCTAAACGAATATATTGGCAAATCGCCCTGGCAGGACCGGCTGATGGAAATGCTCGGCGATCTGGAGGAATACCTCACCAATCCTGCCGATTTGGTGCAGTTGTACAACGAACGGATGGCATCGGTGGAAGAAGTGAATGGAAACATGCTGCAAATACTTTCAAGGGTTTACTGGATGACCGGCGAACAAAAATACCTCGATTGGGCAACCCGGATTGGTGATTATTACCTGACGGGTGAACGCGATTTAACGCAAATTGAATATCTGCGCATCCGCGACCATGGTTGCGAAATCATCGGCGGATTGAGCGAATTGTATGTAACATTGCATTTTACAAATCCCGAAAAAAAAGAACTGTACAAACCATTGTTTTACAAAATACTCGACCGTGTACTCGAAGTCGGAAGAAATGAAGACGGGCTGTTTTACAATGCCATCAACCCAAAAACGGGCGAAATAACAGACAAAAATATTGTTGACAACTGGGGCTACATTTTCGACGCCTACTATTCGGTTTACCTGGTTGACGGAAAAAAAGAGTACCGCGAAGCCGTTCTGAAAGGTTTTACAAAACTGAATGAAAAATACCGCAATTACGCATGGGAAGGTACAAGCCACGATGGTTATGCCGACGCGCTGGAAAGCGGAATAAACCTGTACAACCGCGAACCAGTTGCCGAACTGAAAGGCTGGATTGACAGCGAAATGAAGGTGATGTTTGCCATGCAACAACCTAATGGAATTATTGGCGGCTGGCACGGCGATGGTAACTTTGCCCGAACTGCCATCATGTTCAGCCTTTGGAAAACGCAGGGCGCACGAATTGAACCCTGGCGAAGCGATGTGATTTTGGGCGCCGAAAAATCGGCAGATAAAACTTACTTTGTTATTATTGCCGAAAATGATTGGGAAGGAAAACTGGTTTTCGATGCCCCACGCCATAAAACTCTGCTCAACCTGCCCATCGACTACCCGCGCATTAACCAGTTTCCGGAGTGGTTTACCGCTGAGGAAGGGAAAGAATATTTTCTTTTTTCATCTCAAAAAAATCTCTCAGGAAAATTTAGCGAAAAACAACTTACTGACGGTATTCAGGTAAAACTGAAAGGCGGGGAAAAACTGATTGTGGAAATAAAAGAGTAATTTTCGGAAATTCATTCACCAATAAAACCTTGAATTAAAAACTATGAAAACCATTCCATTTATTCTTGCAACATTGATTTGTGTGCAAACTTTTGCTGGAAAAGAAAAACCCACCGACCCAAAAACCACGCCCGAAACTGTAAAACTGTACCAAAACCTGATGAAACTGCAATCGAAAGGTGTGATGTTTGGCCATCAGGATGCGCTGGCTTACGGAAAAGGTTGGGTTTATGAAAAGGGTCGTTCGGATGTAAAGGATGTTTGCGGCGATTATCCAGCTGTTTATGGCTGGGAACTCGGCCACCTCGAACTGGGCGACGCGTACAGTCTCGACTCGGTTCATTTTGAAAAAATTCAGGGGTGGATAAAAACAGTGTATGCCAGGGGAGGTGTCAACACCATTTCGTGGCATTTGCGCAATCCGCTTACAGGCGGAACATCGTGGGATGTTTCGTCGAAAGAAGTGGTAAAATCAATTTTGCCGGGCGGTTCAAAACATGAAATCTTCAAGGGTTATCTCGATAAACTGGCCTCCTTTTTATTAGCGCTGAAAACCAAAGACGGAACCTACATTCCAATTCTGTTCCGACCGTTTCACGAGCATACAGGAAGCTGGTTCTGGTGGGGAAAAAATCTTTGCACGGTGAATGAATACAAGAATTTGTGGCGTTTCACAGTCAGTTATCTTCAAAACGAAAAGAACATTCACCACCTGCTATACACATATTCAACCGACCGGTTTAAAACTCAAGAAGAATACCTTGAACGATACCCCGGTGACGATATTATCGATATTCTTGGTTTCGATTTGTACGACCGCGGCCCCGATTACCCGGCAGCATTGAAAAATTGTGTTGAAACGGTTACAACGCTGGCAAAGGAAAAAGGCAAAATAGCAACAGTCAGCGAATCGGGCGGCCCCATCGCAACAAACACAACCTGGTGGACAATGGTTTTGGAAATCATCCGTCCGTATCAGTTTTCGTACTTTCTGGTATGGCGAAATCCCTGGCAACCTGCCGGTCACGGTGCTTTCGCACCATACAAGGGAAGTCCCTGTTCCGAAGATTTTATGAAGTTTTATGACGATAAAAAAACGCTTTTTCAGCAAGAAGTAACAAAGGAGAAGTTATATAAATAGAAACCTTTTTACCATTAAAATGAAGTACATCAAATTTGGAATACTGTTTTCCCTCATCATTTCACCTGTGTTGATTAATACAATTCAAGGTAAAAATCAGACAATGGGGAAAAAACGCGACCCATTAAAACAACCGTTTAGTTCAAATTCAATATGGAATATGCCCGTTGGAAGTGATGCCAAATACGTTCCTGCTGGTCTTGAAAAGGCAACGGCTGCCGGAATGACCATTGACGAAGATATAATCGTTTTAAAACCCGATGCCCCGCTAACAGAAATTTACACCAACTATTCAGGCTGGAACCGTGAAAAAGACCGATGCACCAACGAAGGCCCGCTTCTGTTTTCAGCCCCAATTCCTGATAATTTTACAGTAAATAAATCAAATTGGGATGGCGTCACACCCAATTCAGGGTTGGCAGTTTTAATGCCCGACGGGCGAACCATAAAACAAACCCAGCCTTTTGCACGGTGTATTGCCGGGGAAAGCGGAACCTCGCAATACATGTTTGAAGATATGGATATTTACGGCGACGGATATTACGGGGCGCATGGCGGATCGGGGCTTTCTGCCATTGGCGGGGCACTGCGCGTTGGAGAACTGGTTTCGGAAGTTCAGCCCATTAAGCATGTACTGAAAATAAATGTGTTTGGCAAAAAGAACCTGTATTATGATGAAACTACAAAAGGTTTCCGGTGGCCGGCAAAACGTGCCGATGGTTATGCAAAAGGCAATTACGGAACTCAACGCACAAAACCGGTAAACAAAGAGTGCAGAATGGGGGCGCTGCTTGCCCTTCCGCCGTCGATAGATTTGGACAAACTGCAGTTTGAAACCATTCCAGGGCGGATTCTCGCACAGGCATTTCAGGATTACGGCGCATACATTGTTGACGACACTGCCTGGGATGTTTATGCCATTGTTACCGAATGGGGACCCGATGGCCGTGTTGCCGACGAATTTGAGAAAAAATGGGGGTTTTCAATGAAACAATCATCCAAAGAAACTCCCTGGAGCCGCGATATGGACAGGATTTTTCTGAACCTGCATGTTGTTGTGAATAACTCTCCGCAAAGTATTGGAGGAGGAGGGAAACCGCGGGTTCCGAAGGCAGAGGAGCTGGTTGAACCGTAAATAATTTGTTATAGATCCGCAGTTCATTATAAATAATGTCCTGGTCAGTTTTCAAAACAAAATTAAAAATGTTAATTTGGAAGTATTTAATTTCAGAAGTTCAAATGCTTCAGTTGTATCGATTGTGGAATGGGAAAAATAATTTAAAGAAAACGGTTTTGTATAAATCTGTTTTACTGAAGTACTGGCTTTCGGCGGCTTTGTTAATCAGTATTGCATTTTCATCAAATGTTTTCGCCGTAAAATTCTACAGCATCAACTCGTTGTTTGGCATTTCCAACCGCGGGATGAATTCTATTTGTAAGGACGATAACGGATTTATATGGGCTTCGGCCAGAACCGGTATTCTGAGGTTAACAGATGACAATTACCGCATTTATCAACTGCCGTATGAAACTGCCGGTGCAATTACTGTAAAATTGATATACAAACAATCAAAACTAATTGCCTATACAAATAATGGGCAGGTGTTTTTATACAATCCGGTTTATGACAGGTTCGAATTGCTCATTAATTTGAGTAAATCATTGGATAATGAGCACATTGCCATGTTTTCGCTTTTAATTGATGCAAACGGCGATTACTGGATTGCATTAAACATAGGATTATATAAATTAAGCCAGGGCAAACTTTCGTTAATCGATGAGGTTTCGCCTGAGAGATATTCAATATTATGGTATGGGAAGCAACATTTACTGATTGTAAAGCCAGATGGAATATGGTTGATGAATACACAATTGTTGAAAAGTAAATGCTTATACGAAAACGGGAGCATCAACCCATTTTTTGCCACATCCTTATTTCTCGAAAAAAACCTGAACAAGCTCTGGATTGGAACTTTATCGGGGGGCTTGTTCTGCTATGATTTTAGTACATCAACTTTAACTCAAATACTTCAGTCATCATTTCCGCGACAGCCAATTCTTGACATTGAAGAAAATACAGATTCCACCTTAATGGTTGGTGTTGACGGACAGGGAATATGGGAACTTAGCAGGAGTAACACACGAGTGTTAAATGTTTTTAAAGAGAATGTTGATGATCCATATTCCTTACGTGGAAATGGGGTATATGATATTTTTAACGACAATGGAAAACGGATATGGATTTGTACAATCACTGGCGGGGTGTCGTTCTTTGAACTGGCTTCGCCGCTGGTAAACCAGGTCGTTCACCAGCCCAACAATGCCAATTCGCTGGTAAACAACGATGTAAACAGCATCCTTGAAGATCGTGACGGTAAAATGTGGTTCGCAACAAACAATGGCATAAGTTGCTGGGATGTTGCAACGAACCGATGGAATAACATTTACTTTAATAAACTCGAGCAAGCCCAGGTATTTCTTACCCTGTGCGAAGATGACCGGGGAAGGATTTGGGCAGGAAGCTACTCTTCAGGTATTTATGTTATCAACGCAAAGACAGGAAAGGAACTGGCTCACTATTCACGCGATTTAAAAGAATTCTCATCGGTAAGCAATTATATTTTCGATATTTTTAAAGATAGTCAGGGCGATTTATGGATTGGTGGCGTTAACGGACATTTTATTTGCTATCTGGCAAAAGAAAACATTTTCAGAACCTATTCTGAAGAACCGATAAGTTCGTTTGCCGAATTATCGCCCAACCAATTCCTTTTGGGATGCAGTTACGGCGTATCATTATTAAACAGGCAAACCGGCGAAATTCAGAATTTTTTAACGGGCTATGTGGTGTTTGATATCCTCATTCAGGACGATATTGTATGGATTTGCACCAGCGGAGAGGGATTATTGAAGTACAATTACAAAACCAAAGTTCTGACAAAATTTACCACCCAGTCGGGGTTACCATCCAACTTCGTAAGCAGCATAACTCTTGTTGATGACTATTTATGGTTAGGAACCGAGAACGGTTTATGCCGGTTCAATACAAACGACAACACCGTAAATACTTATTCATCAATCATTCCATTATCACGTGCCTCTTTTAACAACGGCGCCGTGTATAAATTAAAAAACGGGCAGTTGGTGTGGGGAACCAATAACGGGGCTGTAATATTTGAACCCGGTTCCATCAGTGAAATTCAATCGGAAGGGAAAATTTACATTCAGGATTTTTCGATAACCGGGCGTTCGATAAGAGATATACAATCATTCAAACTTAATAAACCTGTTGACAGTTTACAAACCATTAAACTCAAATACGCGCAAAATACAATCAGTCTCGAATTAAATTCAATCGGGATGAAGTCGGGTTCAAAATTTTCATGGATGCTGGAAGGTTTTGACTATGATTGGTCAACTCCGTCAGAAAACAGGATTATAACTTACACCAACATCCCCAGCGGGGAATTCACCTTAAAAATCAGGCTTTACGACAGCTCATTATCGAAAGTGATTAGCGGGCGTTCGCTTCAAATCAAAGTTATTCCGCCTTTCTGGAAAACTTTTTGGTTTGGGGCGCTCATTTTTATCGTTACAGCCGCAATCATCATTCTTTATGTTTTGTATGTCATCAACAAACTGAAACAGGAACATACCGAAGAGAAGGTGCGTTTTTTTGCCAACACTGCACACGATATACGTACCTCTCTTACTTTAATCAAGGCTCCGGTGGAGGAATTAAGCCGCGAAAAAAACCTGACTGAAGCAGGGAAGTATTACCTTAATTTGGCCATTGAACAGACAAGGCAACTGACCTCTGTTGTAACACAACTAATGGATTTTCAGAAGGCAGATGTTGGCAGGGAACAATTGCAGTTAACGATGACAGATATGGTAAAGCTGATTAAAATCCGCAAATTAATGTTCGATTCGTTGGCAAAAAGCAAAAACACAGAACTTGTGTTTGTTTCCGACAGGGAGAGTTGTATAACTGCAGTTGACGAATTGAAAATGGAGAAAATCGTTGACAACCTGATTTCGAATGCCATAAAATATTCGCACGACAACGGCAAAATCGAAATCAGCCTGAAATGCGACGGGAAAAAATGGATACTCCAGGTAAAGGACAATGGTATCGGAATCAGTAAAAAAGCACAGCGCCAGTTGTTTAAAGAATTCTACCGTGGCGAAAATGCCATCAATTCAAAAATTGTCGGTTCCGGGATCGGGCTGTTGCTGGTAAAAAATTACGTTACCCTGCACGGAGGAAAAGTAAGTTGTGTAAGCCAGAAGAACGTGGGTTCTACCTTTCAGGTTGTCATTCCTTTGAAAACGGTTGAAGTGGAATCAGAAACAACAATAGCTAATCCTGATCTGCAAACAGCAGCCGTTCCGGTATTTAACGTTCCACAAATTGAAGACAGTGAAGATGAAGTTTCAGACAAGGAAATGAAGATTTTGATTGTTGAGGACCACGAAGATTTGTTGTATTTTATGAAGGCCACCCTCAGCAATGATTTTAAGGTTTTCACGGCTGCCGATGGGGAAAAAGCCTGGAAGTTTATTTCGAAGCAAATACCCGATTTGGTTGTATCCGACATTATGATGCCTTTTTTGGACGGCTTTGAGTTGTGCAAACGAATGAAATCGACTTACGAAACTTCTCACATACCAGTTATTTTACTCACCGCGCTTTCTGAAAAAACCAACCAGTTGCATGGTTTGGGATTAGGGGCCGATGATTATTTAACCAAACCATTCGACATGAACCTTTTGGTCCAGCGCATCAAGTCAATCATTCACAACCGCGAAATTGTAAGGGAAAAGGCGCTGAAACTGATAAAAGGCGAACCTGCCGAACCAATACTGGCAAACGAACACAACGACAAATTTGTGAAGAAAATGCTTGAAGTTGCCAGGGCCAATATGGCTAATACCCAATTCGACAAAGTCGAATTTGCATCGTCGATGAATGTAAGTGCATCACTTCTTTACAAAAAAATAAAGTCACTTACCAATCAATCGCCCACCGATTTTATAAAAGCGGTCAGGCTCAACCAGGCAGTTGAATTTTTGCAGTCACGAAAATACTCTGTTACCGAAGTAAGCGAACTTTGCGGTTTTGCCAGTGTTGGGTATTTTAGCACCGTTTTCAGGAAACACTTTGGTAAATCACCTTCCGAAATACTGGAATAAACAAACAGAATAATATATCTAAAATTAAAAACGGAATATCTAAAATTAAAACGTTCTGTTCTGGTCTGAATGTACTTTTATACCACTAATAAAAGTAATTGAAATCTGACAGCTATGAACTTCTGTTTTTTTTTGACAACTTTTTCGCTTTTGTCATATTTTTTGGCCAATTTATTTATCGTATTCATGTTCCCCAGGCAAAACACTCACTTTATGCCCATCCTCCTAAAAGTCTTCGTATCAATTAAAAATGAAATAACTGTGAAAATGCATTCAAATCATTGGTTGACATGCATT
>JBBIVS010000133.1:0-1535 GCA_037439605.1 Draconibacterium sp.
TAGCGGAACTCCCACTGAATGAATACAAGGAATAAAATCACCGTTACCAAGAACATCAAGAACCGGTTGTCCCATGCGGGTCATAATGCGCATATTAACAACAACATATGCAGAGTCGGTAATTTCAATACCAATTTTAGCTATGTTTGAACCAAGCGGTCCCATACTGAAAGGAATGATATACATGGTGCGTCCTTTCATGCACCCTTTAAATTTTGTGCGAAGATTGTCTTTCATCTCTTTCGGATCCATCCAGTTATTTGAGAATCCTGCTTCTTCCTCAGTATTTGTGCATATGTAAGTACGGTTTTCAACTCTTGCAACATCGGAAGGGTCACTCTGAAAATAATAACTCCCGGGCTGTTTCTTTTCATTCAATTTAAATGCAGCACCGGAAGCTACCATTTCATCCAAAAGACGCTGGTTTTCTTCTTCAGAACCATCACACCAGTAAACTTTGTTGGGTTGGCAAAGCTGGGCCCATTCATTAACCCATACCAATAATTTTTTGTTAGTAGTCATAAAATTAAATTTATAAACTATCAAACGATTGTTATAAGATATTAGTTCATTGCAAAGATTATGCAATAATTACGCTTTTAATTGAATGAGCTATATGGCTTATATAAATGGAAAATATAGTCTTGATTCCGCAAATAAATAAAATACTTTTTAATATTTATCTATCCCTGAATCAGGCTGAAAATGATAAATAAGAAAATAATTCACAATCATTTAAATATAAATGAATTAAACATCACCCATCATTGTAATTCCGTTACAACTCTTCAGATAAAAGAGCTGATTCGCTGATTTGTCAATTATGCAAATCGCCTGATAAATAATAAATAAGACAACTAAATACTATTTATAACTAGTTTTGTTACTGCATAAATTAATTTTTAATTAAAAAACCACAAGCCGTACAAAGTAGTTGGACAGAAACCAAATAAAACTCCTTTCCTTCTGCATGTTAACCTCAACTTGTTGAGTATTGGTAAGCTGCCTTTTTAATCCTGTCCATTATAGCTATACCAAGACCCTTTTCTTCAACTGGCTCTATGTAAATGCCTCTCACATTTTCATCTTCTTCCATTGTGTGAAGTGCAGCAAACAAATTGGCGGCAATCTCAATTTTATTTGCGGTTTGCGATGTGTAAATTATTTGGTGTGCCTTGTAATTCAAATCATTATTGCTGTGTAAAATCAAACCTGAAAACACAGGTAAAATATTTTCTGATTTGTATAAAATATGCAAGGGTTTCTTTGGCGAATAATGACTTTTAAGCAATCCGGGCGAAACCAGTTTTTCAGGTTTTGAGCTATCATAAACAAAAGTGTTGGGAATGGCTTTTTCAATGTCTTCCAGAGTTATATAACCCGGACGCAACAACCGGCAACAATTATCCTCGACCGATACAACGGTGGATTCAATTCCCAAAGTAGAAATTCCTCCATCTAAAACACAATCAACATCGGGTAATTGCTTTTTTACATGTTCAGCTTTTACTGGGCTTAGCTGCCCAAATTTATTC
>JBBIVS010000133.1:1545-8625 GCA_037439605.1 Draconibacterium sp.
GCGCTTGGCGCTGCAATAGGGCAACCTGATTTTTTAATTAACTCCAGTGCCGTATTATTATTCGGCATCCTGATACCAACTGTTGGAAGACCTGAAGTAACAATATCGGGTATAATATTGGTTTTGGGCAGAACAATTGTTAACGGTCCTGGCCAAAAATATTTTGCCAGAAGCATCACGTTTTCATTTATACCCGCTGATAATAGTGCCAAATCATCGAACGAGGCAATATGAACAATCAAAGGATCGAATGATGGTCTTTCCTTTATTTCAAAAATTTTTGCAACAGCAAAAGGGTTAAGCGCGTTTGCACCCAATCCATATACAGTTTCAGTCGGGAAAGCCACCAATCCACCACTCTTTATGATTTGTGCTGCTTCTGCAATTGTGTTATTCATCGTTTTACAAGAACGCAATCTGTCCCTTTCAGTTTTTTCGTTTTTAACCCTTAATATCGTTATTACATTTTTAAACATCCGGGTTTAATAAACCACTAAATTTTTATGCAGTCTCATTACCATTACAGGACTATGCATTTTTTAAGGCCGGTTTTTCAAACCATTGTTATCAACACTTTGCTCATAATCTTCAATTTTGTGAAATGAATATTCATATTCAAAACTCATCGGTATAATTTCGTTATACTCTTCGATGATTGCATCTGACAAACATGCTTCAATAATCCGTTTACCTGTTTGCAACAAATCTGCCTTTAAATACTTTTGTAATTCGGTTTTGAAAAACTGTTTCAGCATTTCTGCTCCGGCATCATAACCCTCAAACCCAACTTCAGGCTGATTATAAACTTTTAAAAATCTCGAAGGTATTTTTGAACCTTCCAAGGTTAGATAATTCAATTCGTAACCAAGCAGAGGACAACGAGCAGGCTGATACTGATCGTTTCTCAGCCTGGCGGCGCCTCTTCGTGTAAGGTACTCGCGCATTAAAAGCTGAGGTTTAAATGCAACCTCCCAAACACCGATATTCTGGTTGGGAACCAACGTGAAAGTTGTACGTGGCGTATCGATAATCTGTTTGAGCAACATGTTGGCATGTGGTATTCGCTCTCCAGTGGCAAAGGGCCAATAGGAGCCAACGCCTTCGCTTTCCATACCAACCGAATTAACAATACTTGGGTTGTTGTGTCCGCGTGGCGCTACCAATCTCCATAACCAGGCCAAGGCAGGGGGCAAAACATGAAACAACCCAACAATTCCGTACGATGGGTTTTCCTTTGTGCAAACAGGTGTACGTATCCCAAAACTTCTGATGTCAACTGAAACAGGCCTGTTAACAACATTGGGAACTGATTTCCGGGGTAAAATCACCCGTGGGTTTGGACACGACTTTCCGGGTTCATCCTGAATATGATTCCAGATTAAGGCAGTGGAACCAGGTTGAGTTTCAATGTTTAAAAACAATAGCGGCGATGATGGGTTAATTGTGTTTTTCTCCAGGAATGGGTCATCGCCATATTGCTTTACGCTGTCAACACGAACAAACCAGGCATTTTCCGCATCAATAATCCGAAGTTTACCATCTTTCTTTTGCACAGAGGGGTGACAAAAGGCCATATCATCGGCAACCGAATTGAAAGTGCAAAACCGGGGTATTGTAATAAATCTTTCTTCTGAGGTTAATTTATTACGGCCTAAAAGCACACGTCCGTCAGCCTCTCTGATAATATGCTGGTGCATTTCGCTTTTACCGCCACCGCTGGCGCCTTCGTGCATGAAAGTAGTTAAATTATCATACGGGCTGATGGATTGTACGGCGGAACAATGTGCTATAATCCAATCTTCTTTTTCGGCTTGTGTTAGCATTACACCATACAGGCCTTTTTTTGCACTTGGGCCGGGATATAAATTATATGAATAAAGTTCGTGGATTGATTTTGTACGGTTGTGAACTACAACCTGTTTTCCGTTAAAATGGGTGTGTCTGAAAACCGGCGCCACAAAAATTACCGATTTCAGTTCTGAATTATCCTCCAATTCATCAACAGCAACCATTTCCTGAAGCATTGACAACCCCAACGCAAAGAATGCAGCATTGGCAGGCGCAATTGCAATACCAAGAAATCCAATGTTCTGTCTTCCTGCAAAATAAAAGAAAACTGCCAAATCCTGTTTCTTCAGCCAATCGAATGTTTCTTTTTGCAAAGTTGCAAATTCATAACCATATTTATCAATAAACCGATTTTTATCCGTTGGTTTGTCATCAGCAATTACCATTGTTCCCGGATCTCTTCGACGCATGTAAGCTTCTGTATAATTGGCCGAAATACCGTTTTTTACCCTTTGTACAATCACTTCAACATAATTGCCCTTTCCTGGAACATCGTATTGAACTTCGAATACAGAATTTTCTTTGCCGTTAGTTGAAGCCTCGGCAAGTTCTTCGGTAGTATTAAATACTGAATAGCTTTTACACCCGTTCAACAATTCTGAAATATTATCGGGCAGGGTAATATTCTTTTGTTTTAAAACAGTTATCAGATTTTCCACTTCATATCAATTTTTAATGTTATATACTTTGTAGCCTTAAGAAATTTGTTACAGATTATTGGATACCCTTCAAATTCGTTTTCATGTTTATTTGTGCCATACTTATTGAAAAGCAAAAACTAAATCATTGCTTCAATCAGAACAATGACAAAATTAGCGGGTTTTGCCTTATAAATGAAGTAACACTTAATTTGATAACAAAAATTTAAAAATGGGGCGGTGATTGCACCCAAAGGATTTCGCACTCACCATCAAAGTAATTTATAACATTAAATTTTGATTTGGTGTTAAAGTAAATATTGTCCCCCGATTTCAGAACAAAACTTTTACCGTCAAGGTCTAATCGCATATCGCCCGACAGTATATAACAGAATACCTGTCCAAAAGAGTCGAATAAAAAACCATCCATGGCCGAATTTTTTATAAAATGCACCAGGTAAGTGTCCATTTGTTTATTCAAATCGTGCTGTGAAAGAAGATAGAATATTGTTCCCGACTTGGTTTTATCTATTAACCTGATGTCGGATTTATATACTGCCGGATTGTTTGCCAACGATTCATTTTCTCTAATAAGTTCACCCAATGTAGTAAGAAGCTTATCGGCGATGGTTTTATATGTAAAAATTGATGGAAATGATTTTGCCTTTTCGATTTGAGAAAGTGCGCTTGGACTTATGCCAACTTTTTCTGCCAACTCATTAAGCTGTAAATTAAACTGCTCCCTTTTCTTCTTAATTCTTTCTCCTATTCTATTTATAAATTCAATGGTAACAAACGCAAATATACAATTCAACCAATTAAGCAGGGCTTCAACTTTTAAATTAACTTCAATCGTTTAATTGATGAATATTATTATTACGTGTAATGGATTTAAATAGGCATCGAAACAATTCATTTGATTGATGCTTGTTATTTAACGGATAAAGCAGTTTTTAAACAGACAGTTTTCAGCAATGCAATGCCATTTATAGAAAAGGGCAATTTTTAAGTACAATTATTTACAGGGCTTTATGGCAAATTTAACTGAACCCGTTCGTAAAAAACAAAATTTAGGACCGGGGATGAAACTGCTGAATTGTACTTTTCAGATATTCACGATCCAAATGAGTATAAATCTCGGTTGTCAAAATCGATTCATGTCCCAGCATTTCCTGCACAGCGCGCAAATCGGCCCCGCCATTAATTAAATGTGTGGCAAACGAATGACGGAAAGTGTGCGGGCTGATGCTTTTCTTCAACCCAATTTTATCGGTCAGATTTTTAATAATCGTAAAAATCATCACCCTGCTCAATTTTCTCCCTCTGCGATTCAGGAAAAGTATGTTTTCGCTGTCTTTGGCAACATTCAGTTTTTTACGGTATTCGTTCAGGTATCTTTGCACTTCTTCAACTGCACGCCGGCTAACAGGCACCAAACGTTCCTTTCCGGCTTTACCTTCAACTTTAATAAAACCCTGTTCAAAAAACAAACTGGTAATTTTTAATCCAACCAATTCTGAAACACGCAATCCACAACTGTATAGCGTTTCGAGCATGGCTTTATTTCTCTGTCCTTCTGATTTGCTTAAATCCACAGCATCAATCAGGCTGTCAATCTCTTCCATAGATAAAACATCCGGAAGTTTTCTCCCGATCTTCGGCGATTCAAGCAGCGCTGTTGGATCGCTTGATATTTTTCCTTCAATTAATAGATATTTGTAAAATGATTTTATTCCTGAAATTGTGCGGGCTTGCGTACGGGGACTAATCTCCTTTTCGTTCAGCCAGTCGATAAAACCTTTTAAATGTTCCAGTTTCACCTTCAAGGGTGTTACCTTACTGTAATTCTTTTCGAGAAAAGAAATTAATTTACTGATATCATTAACATATGCCGCAACCGAATTTTGCGACAAAGATTTTTCGAGTTTTAAATAATTCCCGAAACCTTTTTTTCCTTCCTCCCAATTCATAGCATTCTTTTTTTTAATTTTACACTAATCTGTTTTTAAGGCAATAGAAACAATATTCTTGTTAACTAAAGCATTTATATTGTTTCATTACGTGAAGCATTCTATAAAGTTACTATAAAAAATATTATTATGAAAATCGTAATTATAAATGGGCCAAACCTCAATTTGTTGGGAAAGCGGGAAACAAGTATTTATGGCTCAAAAAATTTTGAAGAGTATTTCGATGAGTTAAAAAAACATTTCCCCGATGTTGAATTTTTATATTACCAATCGAATATTGAGGGTGAGCTTGTTGAAAGAATTCATGAATACGGATTTTCTGCTGATGGGATAATTATTAATGCCGGGGCATACACGCATACTTCGGTTGCCATTCGCGACGCCATTGCCGGAGTTAATACCACTGTGGTTGAAGTTCATATTTCGAATACGTTGACCCGTGAGGATTTCAGGCATAAATCGATAATCGGGCCGGTGTGCAGCGGATGTATCATGGGTTTCGGGCTCCAGTCATACAATCTGGCGGTTCACAGTTTTATAAAACCTTAAAATGTTTTGGTGGAATTGCGGATTTCATATATCGAAAGTTAACCCTTTTATAAATCATCATTCATCAAATCGTTTTTTGTATGTTTTATGTGCAAATCAAGTTGCGGGAAAGGTATCAGCCTGGTATTAAAAATACGTGTTTTGTTGTGAAGTTCAATTCCTTTAATCCTGTAGCCAGGCAACACATATTCATACGTCAGGAATTTGTCGGCAAATGCTTCAATTATAAGGTAAAATCTGGAATAACTTCCAAAATACCATACAACATTTTCAAAGTTGCTAATGACAATTAAGATAATTACGATTAATGTTATCCGCTTAACATACGAACTAATCAATGGCATCAAAATCACCAATAACATTATCAGTATTCCAAGAACAGGGTTAAACTAAGAAAAAGAGGAGTATAGGGCATAATGACAGGCTACAGAAAGAATGCAACTGAAACTGAAGTCGGAACAGGTTGATCAATAATAATCCACCTGATTTCCCTGTACCCGAAATTTTCTTCATTAGGTTTGATGTAAATGTAATTTTTACGAATTAAGAAAAGGAAAAAACAAGAATTGTGATTAGAAGCACATACCCTTTAATATTGATTCTGACTGTGTTAAAAAAATATTTAAAACTTTAGTATTTTCATAATAGGCTAATTTCAATTTTTCCCGGAACGTACCGCCTAAACTGTTTCTGTATGATGTTTGGAATATGTTTTTTTCATCTTTTTTTTGAATAATTCAGTTTTTCTTTTTTGGCTGAAATGGGCAATATCATTCAGTATGGCATCAACACAAAAAATATCGTTCACAACCTTATTTTCAGCAGAACCCAAATCCTTGATTTTCAAATGATAACTTTCAATAATCGTATTCATTTTCAGAATATTCGAACTGATATGCTGCTTTATAGGTTCTGATAACGATTTTTCTAGCGATGGAATGCTCACTTCCCATTTTTGCCAGTTCTGATGTAAAAGTTTTGCTGGTCCTAAATATTCCTTATTGTTTTCTGAATTTTTTCCTGATGAACGTGCTATGATTTGTAGTTTTCTTAAAATGCAATTCGGGCATTATTCAAAAAGAAATACTACAATGCGCTGATTTAAAATTCCCTGAATTCCCTGCCATGTTCTGTATATAAACATTAAACGAATCTACTTCTTCAATCAGTTGATTGTGTTCTTTTAATTCCGTTTCGGTATAGCTTCTTTTCAGAATTAAATTATCAGTTATTTCTATTTCCTTGTTTACCTTGTCGATTTTAATCAGTTCATTATTTACCGAACTTTCGGCGCCTATTTCGCGGATATTTGCCAAATTATCCAATAAAGGAAATTGGGCAAAACCAGTTTTTACCCCCAATTGTAAAATCAGATTGATTAAGCAAATTTTGGCAAGGAAGAAAATCCCTTCATGACCTGTTTAACATTGTTAGTTAAATATTATAGCCAATTTTGTTACGAAAATAGAAAAAAACCAAATCCTGGGCGATAATTTATTGCAAATCAGCGCAAATCTATAATCTCAACATCAGGGAATTTTTTTGCATCGAAAACAAATTCAGAATCCGGAAAATTTTTGTCCATTTCCATTTTCTTAACTAATATTCCATAAATATTCCCGTCAGTACCAAACAATTGGGCCGACTGAATCATCATGGTTGATTTGCTAATTTCGATGGAGATTTTTGAAACATCGTACTCCTTTATATCAGGAAATAAATCAATCTGATAAACTATTTTACCTCCAACATTTTTCTCAGCAACAAATTTCGATACAAATCCTTTTTCATAAATACTGAAAAGCGATGAAGGATCCATCAACTCGCTGCCTGAGTCCTCAATGGTTGAAATGGTAACCTGGTTGCCCTGTTTCATGTAATTCCAGTTGGTTTTTCCATCGGAATATACTTGAATCCCGGCGCCCAGAAGATCAACAAAATATTTCTGGCCTTTGAGCTTAATTGAACCATCATTCTTCTCGTTAATCGACATCGCTTTGTTTTCCATTGAGAAAGAAAATTCGGCTGAAATTGTTTGAAACGATTTGGTTTTTGCGCTTACTTCATCAAGTATG
>JBBIVS010000134.1:0-4108 GCA_037439605.1 Draconibacterium sp.
CATCCCCGGAAAAGAATACGTTGTTTATCTGCGTTACGGTGGAATGATCATCCTTGATATCGGTCAAAATGATACTGAAAAAGAATTCACTTTTTACTGGTACAACCCTGCAACAGGAGAATCAATTTCGAAAAAATCAATAAAAGGAGACCGTTCACTGCAATTCGTCGCTCCCGGAATGTATCCCGGCACTTTGAATTACAGCGACTGGGTTTTGCATGTTTTTAAAGAATAATCATCATTTGCAGTATGGAAGAAAAACTAAAATCCGAAGGCAGATGCCTTTATTGTGAAACCCTCTTTTCGCAGGCAGAAATTGGAAAGCACCTCGCCAAACATCTTGGTGAGATGGAAAAGGCGAGTGCCGGAAAACCACAGTCAAACTATTGCCACGTTGAAGTTGAATCGGGTGAAATGTTTCTTCACCTGCTGGTTAAAGGCGATGCTCCGATGAAAACCATCGACGGGTTTTTGCGCGATATCTGGCTGGAATGCTGCGGCCACCTGAGTGGTTTTGGCCATAAAAACTTCAAAATCAAAATGAAAGACCGGGTGGAAGATGTATTTCAGCCAAGGATAAAAATATTTCACGATTATGATTACGGCACGACAACCCGGGTATTTTTGAACGCCAAAAAACAATACAAGCTTAATCTGAAAGAAAAAATCATCCTGCTTTCAAGAAACGAACCATTAAAGTTGATCTGCAGTTCGTGTAAAAAGAAACCCGCAATAAATATTTGCACCGTTTGCTGGTACGAAGGGCCGACATTTTACTGCGCGGCATGTTCGGTGAAACACGCTGAAATATGCGAAGATTTTGAAGATTATGCAAAAATGCCCATCGTAAATTCACCGCGAATGGGCGAGTGCGGATATACCGGAGGTGTTATTGATACAGAAAGGGACGGAGTTTATAAAAAATAATTCTGTTGAGTAAGGAACTTAATATTAAACAATTAAGAAATATTTATGCACATGTTATTATTACTTTGGAGGAATTTAAGAAGGATTTTAAGATACCGGTCATCCGTTGCAATTGCAATGTTTTTGCTTTTTGTAACCGGGGTTTCAAAAAATATTGCGGCATCTGATATTAAGAAAGTTTTGCCCCTTACCAGTAAAATCATTCTTGTTCATTTTGATGATGGCTCGGTAAATTATCCCAATGCGCTGTCGGTTAACCGGCTCGTTACAGCCGATGCAGATAAAACCACCTCGTGGTCGTTTACAAGTGCCGATGATGCTGAATTTCAAACTGCGGTAAATCCCGCAAAAGTGGGCAGGAAAACCAAAGGCACCGAATTTGTCAAAGATGCGCCGTGGGGCGGAAATTCAGCCGATCCACGTTCAAAACCCTGGGCTTCGGAGCACTGGCTTTACCTGGTCTTCGACAAAGATTTGAAACCCGGCAAAACCTATACTTTGAATACCGGAACACTGGCCAAAAACGGTTCTTCATGGAGTTTTAAATTCGACGAAAAAACCAACCTCAGCGAAGCTGTTCATGTAAATACTTTGGGTTACGACCCAAATTCACCCAAATATGGTTATATCTATCAGTGGATGGGAAATCTCGGCAACCTTGATTTGACCTCGTATTCAGGAAAGAAATTCTGGATTTACAAGGAAGGTGTTGAACAACCAGTAAAACAAGGCGTCATTCAAAAACGAAAAACAGCAACAAATGCTGAAACAGGTCAGGCCAACGATACTCCCAATAAAAACTTTCTGGGGGCCGAAGTTTACGACTGCGATTTTTCCGATATAATTACAGAAGGCACATACAAACTTGTGGTTGAAGGAATAGGCTCGTCATATCCATTCAAAATCGGCGCCGATCCAGTTTGGGATGCGTATTACAATGTTGCCCGCGCCATGTATCACCAGCGCAGCGGAATCCGTCTGGCGCCGCCATACACCGCGCCGGGTTATATCCGCCCGGTAAACCAGAATACAAAGGTTAAAAGCGATGATGGCGCTGGTTTCGCGGGTAAACTGCTTTATTCCGATTATCCGTTTATGGACTGGGCTGAAGCAGATGGCGGAGGTTCGTCGAAAGCAGCTATCAGGGCGGCGGCTGAAGGAAAACCACTCGATGTGGCCGGTTGGTATCATGATGCCGGCGACTGGGACAGCTACTGGACTCACCAGCGTGTTCCAATGTTATTAATGGCTGTTTGGGAATACGCTCCCGACCGTTTTGCCGATAACGAACTGAATATTCCGGAAAGCGGGAACGGCATCCCTGATTTGGTTGATGAAGCATCGTGGCTGATTAAATTCAATTACAGGCTACGAAAGGAATTAAAAGCCAAAGGCTACAGCAACGGCGGGGTTGGCGGCGCCCGTGTTTGTGCCGATGTTTATACTGAAGTTGACGGAAATTCTGAATCGAACCTCCCTTCATGGAAAGAAAAACGCCGAACCGTGGTAACCAAAGCCGATGCTTTTATGACCTACATGTATGCCGGTGAAGCAGCCCAGTTTGCATGTATATTAAAACGATTGGGAAAAGACCCGGAAAATTTTCCGGTCGAAATGCTCGATGCTGTTGATTTTGCAGGTATGAGCAAGGACAATGTAAACTGGATTAAAGAAGCTGAGGAAGCTTATGCCTGGGCTTCAGCACCGGAAAACAAACCTGCAAAAGGTACAAATTACGACTCCTCGCTCGAAACTTATAAAATGTATGCAGCCGCTAACCTTTTCAGGCTGACCGGAAAAGCAGAATACCACAATGCGGCCAAAACCGAATTGGCTAAAATTTCAGGTTCTTCAATAGTAAATGGAGATAAACGCTGGGGAGTTTATTCATATCTGCTCTCGAACAATAAAAAAGCAGATAAAACCCTCCAGCAGACATTAAAAAATGCAGTGGTAAATAGCGCTGTCACCAATGGAATAAATTCGGCAAACAGCCGTTCCTGCCGTTGGGGAGGTGAGCTTTACTTTCCGATGCTGGTTGGTCAGGGAACAACTCCGGCTGTTGTTGAAGTAATGATTGCTGCCTGCCTGACCGGCGAAAAGAAATATGACGATGTGGTTCATACAACTGCCGATTATTTCCTGGGTTCCAATGCACTGCATACCACATGGATTACCGGCGTGGGGCCGCGTCCTGCTGAATGTGGATTTCACCTCGATTCGCGGTACAACAACAAATGGGTGACCTACCCGGGCTGGATTCCTTATGGCCCGTGGTCGATGGCATATGGTTACAACCCTTTTACCTGGATAATCGACGGTGTTAGTATGACAGGAGGCGCCGGTTCATGGGACAAGGACTGGGCAAACTTTTCGGTGTACCCAACCATGGAAAACTGGCCGGGGCACGAACGCTGGAACAGCAACATTCATGCGCCTTTGTCCGCCGAAAACACAATTCATCAGAATTCGGTGTACGGGGCTGTAACCTACGGTTTTGTAAACAACCGGCGTTACAAAAACAGTGCTGCTGAAATTAAATTTAGTTCAATAAAACTGAACAAAACAGAAATTGAACTGACTTCGGCAGGAATGGAATCGGTGCTTTTAGCTGCCACCGATGTGAACAACGCCACATTTACAGCTTTGAAATGGGCCTCATCAGACCCGCTGATTGCCAGCGTTGACGATATCGGGAGGGTTACAGCAGTGAATGAAGGAACATGCGTGATTACCTGTTCCGCACTCGACGGGAGCGTTTCGGCAACTTGCACTGTAACCTGCGCCTGGCGCGAAACAGCAGTTGACAGCATTGCTTTCAACCCAAATAAAATCTCACTCTTTATTGGGAAATCGCAGGTTTTGAATGTTGTTTTTTATCCTGAAAATGCGACCAATCAGTTGGTTGAATATTCGTTAAGCGAACCTGGAATTGCCACTATTGATGAAAAGGGCCGTTTAACAGCGCTGGCTGTTGGAAAAGTAACCGTTACAGCAACATCCGGAAACGGTAAAAAAAAAGCAACGTGCGAGGTAACTATTGAAAAGGAAACAATTCCGGCGCATGAGGAAGAAGTTTTTCTCGATTTTGAAACCATTGAACTCGACTGGAACGGAGGTTATGGCGCCTATTCATGGAATACCGGCCAATTTAAAAAAACAGGCAACCCTTCGGTGGATT
>JBBIVS010000134.1:4118-7434 GCA_037439605.1 Draconibacterium sp.
CGTCAAAAGTGTTTCAATGGACGCGGGATATTTCAGGTGGCAACAACTGGGGAGGTTACGGAATTGTACTGCCGGTAAAAAATACCAGCGATTGGGAACGTATCAGTTTTCAGGTGTATGTCAGCGCCCCCATTTCGGTTATCCGGCTCGAATTGTTTCAGGGCGAGACCAGTAAAGGCGCTTATACCTTGTCAAATCTGAATGTTCAGGCAAACAAATGGACAACGGTTTCTTTCAACCTGACCGATTTGGGCATGGTCAACAAAACCTTCGATAAATTGCAGGTGCAAATTGCAGGCGGTTCCGATTTGGCTTCCCTGATTACCTACACCGACAATTTTAAGTTCGAAAAAGGGCCGCTGGTTTCCACTCCGCTGATTTTAACCTCAACCCAAAATATTAAGGTTTTCCCCAATCCTGCAACCGGTTCGGTTACCATAAATTTTCAAAACGAAATATCTGCACAAAAAGTTAGAATAAGCCTGACTGACCTTACGGGGAAAGTGGTTTTTACAAATGAAATAACCCCCGAAGAAAATATGAATGTGCATACCAGTCATCTGTCGAAAGGAATTTATATCGTGAAAGTGAATACCGGCTCAACCATGTATTCCGAAAAACTAATGATTCAGTAATTTTTCAATCTAAACCTGTTATACATGAAAAATTCAAATACTGAATGTAAGTTCATATTTAAAGGGATTCTGCTTTGGCAATCCTGATAATAATAACAAACTAAAATATCACCAGAACATTAACAATAAAAGTTGAAATATATGCTGCCCCGGCGCCCTGCAAAAACCGGATAAATCCTGCCAAAGAACTGGCAATCATAAAAGCAATGCTTTAAAAACCTGAAAACGAACCAATTGTCATGGATGTGTCTTTTTTTTCGGTAATGTTGCTGATACGTGCATTGGCGATTCCTTCGTTTACCGCGGCGTATAATCCATACAGAAAAAACAGCAACATATAAATGTAAATATTTGTGGTTAGTGCCATGTCCGGATAAAACGCTAAAAACAAGACCAATCTCCCTGTGTGAGAATGGTTTTCAGGATGAATTAGCTGGCTATTATCCAAGGGAGGGAGGACATAACGAGAGTGCCTTAATTTTAATCCGAATCATTAATTAGAATATTCTAATTATGAATGACAGGAGATAAATTAAAAATTTGCCATTTTTGTTAAGTTTGAAGATTCAATCAATGATAACAGACACATATTATTTTAAACAAAAGCCATGCATGCATTGAAATTGCTGAAGATTAAAAGATGGCTCTGATTCTGGGAACCATGGCAATTGCAATTAGGCAATTAAAGATGAATGAGATTGTATCTGCCTGATAAATTTTGGAAATAATTAGAAATTATTAGAATATAATTAGTAAAATTGATTTTTATTTGTCATTATTTTATATATTCGAAACCGAAAATTATATTCCTTACATTCCTTTTGTTTTGGAGACTTTTTCAAATGGACGTTAATTCCAATTTAAAAAGCGGTGTACCATCCGGTATTCATCTAGAAGCGTCACTTTTAAATAAAAATCCGGGATGAGTATGCCGCTTTGTTTATTAAACACTTTTAGTGTAGAAAGGTTCTATTTACTGTGATTTTCTGATTTATCAGGGTGTATTTTTTAACGAAATCATCTAGTTTTTTCCGTCTTCGGCAACCACTTTTCTGTACATAGGCGGGCTCACTTTCCAGTATTTCAGGAAAGAAAAAAAGGCGTCGGAATTTTTACAACAGGCTTATTTTGTTTGTTGTCTTTGAGCAATAAAGTAGTCAAAACTGCCGCAATACGCGGAAGAAAGGTAATTAGGAATAACGTTATATAACCGTCGGGGCGATAATAAAGAAACACCAGTGCGGGTAATGGTTTTCATGCCTTGATTTTAATGAAAAAAAAGACACAAAACCCGAAAGTCAATATTCATTTCGCATTTTGTGTCCTTGTATTTTAGGTGATAATTTCTATGCCTGCGAAACCGCAACCGCGACTGCCACAGAAGCGCCAACCATCGGGTTGTTGCCCATTCCAATCAGTCCCATCATTTCAACGTGTGCCGGAACTGAGGAGGCACCGGCGAACAGTGCGTCGGAGTGCATACGTCCCATGGTATAGGTCATACTATAAGAGGCAGGGCCTGCAGCCATATTATCGGGATGAAGCGTGCCACCGGTTCCGCCGCCCGATGCTACCAAGAAATACTTTTTCCCCTGTTCGATGCACTCTTTCTTGTATGTTCCTGCAACCGGATGCTGGAAACGGGTAGGATTGGTGGAGTTACACGTAATCAAAACATCAACACCTTCGCTGTGCATTATAGTCACACCTTCGCAAACATCGTCAGCGCCGTAACAGTTGACTTTGCCTTTACCCATCGCCCTTCTTCGGGAATTGGCTCAGCCCAATGATTCGAGCCTTGTGCAGCGCAAATCATACCTTCAACTTCGTGTAAAACTCATGCGAATTGATTTTTGATAGGTTAATAATTTTGATTTTTAACTGGCAGATGTCATTAACCTGAACAGCAGGACAGGAGGTTAAAAGCACGACCACCTTGCCTTTTGCGATTAAAGCAAATTAAGCTGCTTTTTTGCATTTTAACAGGGTTTTCAAAACCCAAATTTTTCAAGAAAAGTATCGGTCTTTTCAAGAATTTCCTCATCGAAGTAAGTGGCGTACTTTTTATTATCAGGCGCCAGGTAGTGTTTCATTCCGGGATAAACATATTCTTCGTAGTAATTTCCAAGTTTATTCATTTTGTCCTTGAACATTTCCACCGTGTATGGAAGCACCTGATCGTCCTGATCTCCGCGAAATTCAATTACCGGCGGCATCTTTCTTTTCAGGTTATGGTAGGGAGAGATAGACCAGATTTCATTTCTGCGTTCGCCCAACAGCATATCAATCCAGGCTTCAATTGTATTGACGTTACTTGAATAAAGCAGCAGGGCATTTGGAACAGGACTGATTTTCAGGTTGTCCGTAATTTCGTTTAGCGAATCAAGCAAGGCTGTTCCCAATGCGAGTTGTCCACCGGCAGATTGTCCTCCAACCACAATTTTATCGGGATTTATATTCAACAAACCGGAATTTCCCCGAAGCCACCTGATTGCCGACCGGGCATCTTTTGTCGATTCCATCGGTGTAATTTCAGGATGCGGATATGTACCGTCAGCATTTCTCGAAAGCCGGTACTGAAATGAAACTGCAACATAGCCTTTCCGCGCAAACCTGCGACAAGCTTCGTGAAACTCAGACGGATCACCAAATACCCACCCCCCGCCATGAAACAATGCAAT
>JBBIVS010000134.1:7463-8623 GCA_037439605.1 Draconibacterium sp.
ATTCTGTGTAAAACACATCGGCAAACAGTTCCCGGTCGCCAACTTTTTTATAAACGAATTTTTTCATTACAACCGTTGTGTCCTGTGCCAGGCAAACAAAGGTTTGAAAAACAATCAGGGCCAGAATTAAAACAGATTTTTTCATACAACCTTTATTTTCACTACAATTTTCTTAATCAGAACCGAATCCCCAGTGGTAATTGATGGCCGGTGAACATCTTCAGGAAAAAAAATAAAGAAATTACTAGGAGTGGCTTTCAGGTATTCGCCGCCTTCGTAATCGTAAAAAGCAATGTCTTTTTCTTCGCTGTACGGATCGCGTTCTGTTACTTTGTCCAGCGTTGTCAGCCCGATTATTTCTTCACCTTCGGCAACATATTGAATGTCGATGTATTTTTTGTGCGATTCATACAAAGCATCCGATTTTTCTTTACCATAATAATCGGCCACGCTTACAAAAAGATGTTCGCCATCCAGTTCCTGTTTTCCCAGCGGCAGGTTTTTGAGGTCGGCGCTTTTCAGGAAATGAAAAGCCTGATCCCAGTGGAGCGGGTTTTTGTGGTACATTACAGCCAGCGTTCTCCGATTTACAGAAGCATCGGGCTTAACATTCCAGCCTCCAAGCCATTCTTTTTTCTCAAACCATGCATTTAATTCTTCTTCCGGCCATTTGGCGGGATCAGCTTTTTTGTCAGAACATGCCCCAGCAGTTAAAATACTCATAATTAAAAGGATTAATTTTGTTTGCATTTTTGTTAAGATTGAAAAGATGGCTTAAAATTAAGGAATTATTTGAGTTTTTCATTTCTTTGGTGACGGTCTTTGTCGCGGCTGTTTTTCTTTTCAATATTTTTCAAAAAAGCCTCGTTTAAATCAACCCCGGTTTGGTTGGCCAGACAAATCAAAACCCAAAGTACATCAGCCATTTCATCGGCCATATTGTAGCCTTCGTCCGATTTTTTAAACGACTGATCGCCAAATTTACGGGCCATAATCCGGGCCAGTTCTCCCACTTCTTCAGTTAAAATGGCCATGTTGGTCAGCTCGCTGAAATAGCGCACGCCAAAGGTTTTTATCCAGTGGTCAACCATTTGCTGGGCTTCTGCAATGGTGATGCTTTGTTTATTCATGGGTTAAAAATTGATTAAAATTTTCATTTG
>JBBIVS010000135.1:0-8617 GCA_037439605.1 Draconibacterium sp.
TTGACGATCATTCGCTTTTCAGGGAAGGCTTAAAAATGCTGATTTCGAATCTCGATTATATCGACACAATTCTTGAAGCCGAAAACGGGCAGCAATTTATCGATGGCCTTGCAAAAAACCATGTTGACATTGCTATGCTCGATATTGAAATGCCTGTTATGAATGGAATTCAGGCTGCTCAACTGGCGAAGGAAATTGCTCCGGGCATCAAAATCATCGCCCTTTCGATGTATTCTGATGAAAACTATTATTTAAGCATGATTGAGGCCGGCGCGTGTGGATTCCTCCTTAAAAACTCCAACTTTCAGGAGGTAGAAAAAGCGATTGTTGGTGTTTACAACGATAAAAGTTATATCTCTATTGAAATTCTGAATAACATTCTCAGACAACCGCTAAAAACAAGTGTTAACGCATCAAACGATGACTTAACTGAACGTGAAAAAGAAATTCTGCTGTTAATCTGCAAAGGACTTACAAACAACGAAATTGCCGATCGTTTGAATTTAAGCAAACGCACTGTTGACAAACACCGCGAAAATCTGTTGTTAAAAACTCAATCAAAAAACACAGCCAATCTTGTGATTTATGCCATCAAAAATGGTATTCTGAAAATTTAAAAATGCCGCAATACGTTTAAAGACGTACGATTAATTTACGTTTTTATACTGTTTCCCTTCATTTTTCCACACCCTACTTTTGTCGCAACTTACCGATATGCATTTTAAATGCATTCATTAAAACGGGTTGCAATGAAAAAATTTCTGATTTCGCTTATTTTGATTATTGGTCTGGCAGATTACTCGTTCGCGCAAAGCATAGTGGAAGGATTGGTTATCGACAGTGAAAATGCCCCGGTGGTTGCGGCTACAGTGGTTGTAAAAGGCACC
Source organism: Draconibacterium sp. (assembly GCA_037439605.1). GTDB lineage: Bacteria > Bacteroidota > Bacteroidia > Bacteroidales > Prolixibacteraceae > Draconibacterium. Next base: position 888 of record JBBIVS010000135.1, read on the forward strand.
AATGTTTTTACGGTAACCAATGTTGACGGAACATTCAAATTCGACACGAAACAGTCGCCACCATTTATTTTACAGATTAGTTCAGTCGGGTTAATTCCGCGTGAAATAGAAGTTAATCAAATCCAAAATAAACCTTTACGAATTGTGCTTTTATCGAACAATACTTTCGAGGAAGTTTATGTTACCGCCCGGCGCAGAAAAGAAAATATTCAGGACATTCCGATTCCAATCACCGCAATGATTGGGGCACAGGTTGAAAATACAGGCGCTTTCAATGTAAACCGGTTAAAGGAAATGATTCCTTCGGTTCAGTTTTATTCATCAAATCAAAGAAATACAACATTAAATATACGCGGATTAGGATCGACATTCGGACTCACCAACGATGGAATTGATGCAGGTGTGGGATTTTATGTTGACGGAGTTTATTACGCCCGGTCAGCTGCAACCACACTCGATTTTATTGATGTTGAATCCATTGAGGTTTTGCGTGGCCCGCAGGGAACACTTTACGGTAAAAACACCACTGCCGGCGCTTTTAACATCACCACCCGTAAACCCAGTTTCTCACCTGTTGGCAGGTTCGAGCTCAGTTATGGCAATTACGGATATATTCAGGCAAAGAGTTCCATTTCGGGCCCGCTTGGTAAAAAGGTTGCCGGACGGTTGTCATTTACCGGCACCCAACGTGACGGGACAATCTATAATGTTGCAAAAAATGAATATGTCAACGATTTGAATAATCTTGGTGTTCGCGGACAGTTACTAATTGTGGCTTCCAACATGGTTGATATAACACTTGCCGGCGATATTTCGCGCCAGCGGCCCAACGGTTACGCACAGGTATTTGCCGGTGTTGCTCCAACACAACGTGCTGCATACAGGCAATTTGAACAGATAATTAAAGATTTGAATTACGATTTGCCCAGCCGCAACGCCTTCGACAGAATTGTTGACCACGATACACCCTGGCGTGGTGACCAGGATTTTGGAGGCGCTTCGGTAAATATCGATGTAAAAATCGGTTCGGGAACTCTCACTTCAACTTCTGCCTGGCGTTATTGGAAATGGGGCCCGTCCAACGACCGCGATTTTACCGGTTTACAGGCTTTGGCTTTATCGCAGGCGCCTTCAATTCACAAACAATGGTCGCAGGAAATCCGATATGCAGGTGAAATCTCATCAAGGTTGAGCGGAGTTATCGGGTTGTTTGCTTTAGGTCAGAAACTTAATGCCGATGGCGCCCACACCGAAGAATCGGGCAAAGATCAGTGGCGTTTTTCACAGAGTACAACCAGTCCGTTGTGGGCAACTCCCGGTTTGCTCGATGGATATGGAATTCATTCGTACCCAAACCTGAAAACGTTTAGTGGCGCTTTATTCGGGCAGGTTGACTGGGCAATTACGGACAAATTACACCTGTTACCGGGTATCAGGATTAATTATGATGACAAAAGTGTTGATTTTAAACGTGTAACTTATGGTGGTTTGGAAACCAACGACCCGGCATTGATTGCCATTAAAAAATCGGTTTATAGTGACCAGGAATTTCAGGCACAAATTGACAGTGTTAACTATTCAGGGCAGCTCACTTTAAGTTACAAAGCCACCGGTAAGATAAATACTTATGCCACTTTTGCCACCAATTTCAAACCTGTGGGCCTTAATCTGGGCGGATTACCAAGTGTTGCCGGAAAACCACTTACCGAACTTGCAGTTATTAAACCAGAGGAATTGCAGCATTTTGAAATAGGAATAAAGACATCGCCAACCAATTCAACCACAGCCAACTTAACCATTTACAATACCAAAATCAAAAATTTCCAGACACAGGTACAATTGGCAGATTTGTCGGTTAACAGGGGCTTTCTGGCCAATGCCGAGGAGGTTCGCGTCAGGGGAATTGAATTTGACGGCAATGCAAAAATAGGTGATTACATCTCATTTTACGGAGCAGTTGCATACACCGATGGAATCTATGTTTCCTTTACAAATGCACCGCCGCCGCTCGAAGAAACCGGGGGTGCCACTTTCAAAGATATTTCGGGCAGCGAACTTCCCGGAATTTCGAAATGGGCAGGTTCGTTAGGTGGTGAGGTTGACAAACCCGGCAAACTTTTTACCCTCGATGGTAAATATTTTCTGGCTCTCGACAGTTATTTCCGCTCATCATTTTCTTCAAGCGCTTCGCCTTCAAAATACCTTGTAATCGACGGTTATGGTCTGTTAAATGCGCGTTTAGGTTTTCAGAACCACGGATTTACAATTTATGTTTGGGGACGAAACCTGCTAAACACCAATTATTACGAGCAACTGTTGCCTGCAGGGGGAAATGCCGGTCATTATGCAGGTATGCTGGGCGATCCAAGAACTATGGGAATAACTTTGAGGTATTCGTTTCAGGAATAATTAAAAATTAAGAAAGTGTATGGTTTTTCAGTTGTTTTGCGTTCATCGTTTTTATTCAATATTTTTACATTTGTGCCCTGTTTTGGTTTTAAAAACTTAATACTTGCACAATGTCTGCTGAGAAAGGTATATTTCAACGCACCGAACTGCTGTTTGGAAAAGAAAAAATGAACCAGCTTGCCGGAATAAAAATTATTATTTTCGGCATTGGCGGTGTTGGTAGCTGGTGTGCCGAAAGCCTTGTCAGAACAGGTATCAGACATATTACCATTGTCGATTCCGACAGGATTTGTATTACAAACATTAACCGTCAGTTACATGCCACAACCAAAACTGTTGGCGAAGTAAAAACAGAAGCGCTTAAAAAACGCCTCCTCGAAATAAATCCCCAGGCCGAAATAAATGCCATTCAAAAAATTTACAATCAGGCTAACCACGACTTTTTCCAACTTGGTCAATTCGATTATATAATCGATGCCATCGACAGTATCGGGAGTAAAGTACATTTAATCAGAATGGCCACCCGAACCAACGCGGTATTCTTTTCGTCAATGGGCGCATCACTTAAACTCGATCCAACCAAAATCAGTGTTGCCGAATTCTGGAATGTAAAAGGTTGTCCGCTGGCTGCCCGGATTCGAAGAGTCATTAAAAAGGGTGAATTACCGGCAAAAAAATTTATGTGTATCTACAGCGAGGAATTGCTGCAAAACAAAGGAGCAGGTGCATCATGCGGTACAGAAAAATGTTTATGCCCGAAAAACAATAGTGCCGATGGTGATCCTGAACTTGCAAACCACGAATGGTGCAGCCAGAAATCCGTTATCAACGGAACAGTTGCCCACATTACGGCAATTTACGGATTTACACTTGCCGGACTTGTTATTCAGGATATTTACAACAGAGAACCTAACAGAATTTGACAACCATGATAAATCAGGTTTATTATTACTCCTCTTTCAAGTCATATTTTTGGGTCATATTGCAGCCACAGACCTGGATTTTTCGCCTGCCAAATGGATGTGGTATCCCTCAGAAAGAACCTGCAAAATACATTTATTTTATTCCGAAAGGAGATAAATATCGACAGGGAAGTGAAGAGTGCAAAGGGCTGGATTGTTGCCGACAGCCGATACCAGTTGTTTGTAAATGGCAGGCGAATTCAGTTGGGACCGGCGCCTTGCGATCCACGCTGGCAGGAAGCCGACCCGGTGGATATTTCGAAGTTCTTAAAACCCGGGAAAAATGTGATAGCCTGGCAGGTACTTTTTTACGGTGCTGGTGATGGCACCAGTCCACTGGGTATTCCAGGTTTCATGATGAAGCTGAACATTGACGGAAAGGAAGTTGTAACGGAGAGCAGTTGGAAATCATTTTTAGCCCGGAGTTGGAATCCCGGTCAATATAATTGGCATTTAAGGTCGCTGCAGGAATATTTTGATGCACGGATTTTTCCTTATGACTGGGATTTAACCGGCTTCACCGAAGACACGAATGGATTACCGCAGCCGAATTGCGCGGAAAAGCCTCGAAATCGTCAGCTTCCAACGGTTATTCAAACTACGAACTTGATATTTCGGGAAATGTTGAATCCGAATTTGCGAAAGGTCAATTCCATTAATGAAAGAGAATTATGTTGCTGTGAAAAAACCAACAGAAGCATTCTGGCTCGACTGGAAAATTCCATCAGAAAACTACTTCAACATGAAAGTGCCAAATGCCTTTAAAGCCTCAACAATGTTACCTCTCACTGATTTTTCGGATAAAACGATAACGATCAAACCAAATGGCAATAAAATCGACAGCAATTACTTTAGAATTCGATGTGCAATCGGTTGGCTGGCCTTACTTTACCGTAGACACACCCGGGGGAACCGCAATAGAAATGCTGGTGCAAATAGCACACAAACCCGGAAACGATGTGTAGATAAATACACATTTTTACTCATGTCCGCGGTTTATTTGCAGGGAAGGATTAAACACTTTTTCTTCTTTCGATTTTGAAAGTCTGCGATGGGTGCAGCTTCATATCCATAACTTTAGACGCCCTGTCGCCATTTCGAATATCGGAATGTTAAAGAGACAATTCGATTATAAACTGGAGCCGGGAATTGTAAGTTCCGACAACGTCATTCAAAATGTGATGGAGGCTATGGTGAACACGGTTTACATTTCGGCCCATGATATTGTTGTTGACTGAATGGCGCGTAAACGCCAGCAATACAGCGGCGACGGTTCGCATCAGTTGTACCCGCTTCACCAGGCCTTTGGCGAAACCCGGCTGCCGGCGCGTTTTGTTTCCACTTTTAGCCAGGGAATGACGAAAAAAAAAATCGGTTGAAATTTTAAAAACCTTTCCTGCCAACCTTGGCATTTCGTACCCATGCAATGCAGTTTGGCGTTACTGGGCTTTGGCCGAAAATAGCGAAGTGGAAACGTTTTTATCCGATTTACGGAACAAGTGGGGTACGTTGCCTTCTGTACTGGAAAACAACACCTTGCAGGAAGACTGGAACGCACAGAATGACAATGGTTCGCAATGGAGCCACTGCGCTGTGGCGCCAATCGTTATGCTTTATCAGGGATTGTCAGGTGCAAAACCACTGACTCCCGCAGGCAAAAAATACAGAACCTGGCCACATCCTGAAGACCTCAACCTTGTAGATATTGACATTCAGTTTTTATCTGGCGCTATAGGCTTTAAATCTAAAGGATTGAAATGCAATCGCGCACTGTCGCTTGATGTGCCGCAGTGAACTGAAGTAGAGTTATGGCTCGATGCAAAAGAAAAAATTGATTTACCGCTGTTTGAAAAAACAGGTAACGGAATTGCAAAATACAGGTTGGCAGGCGGTTAAAAAATTCAGCTAAAACTCAGGTTTACTTAAAGTTGGTTTTGAATTTATCCCCCAAATCATTGGCTGATATAAACCCGTAATGCCGGTAAAATTCCTTTCCCTGATTGTCGAGAAGAATTTGCATAGGCACTGCCGAAATACCAAAATACTTCATCGTTCCGAGGTTCTCAGGCTGCATAATATTCAGAAAAACAACATTTATTTTTGGGTTTTTCAACTTGCGCATTTCGTCGAGCACAGGTTCCATTTGTTTGCAAACCCTGCAACCTGTTGAACCAAATTCGAGGAGCGTAAAATCGAAATGCTGTTCATTTTTTGTATAGTTGTATGCTGCATCAATCTGATTTTTAACCGAAAGCGTAGTTTCAGCTCCGACCTGTTCTTTCATTTTTTGGGTAATGAAATTGTTCAGTGTGTTTTTGCCCAGAAATCCAATTATCAGTAATACTGCAAATAAAACAGCAAAAACAAATGGAAAAATCTTTTTCATTTCGAGGTATTTTCATTAAAACCATTTTCTTCTACGAAACAAAAATACCCCTAAAAACGACATTGTTCCTTATTTGCCAATAATAATTGGAAAAGCCCAGGATACATTTTCGAAATGGTTGGGAACATTCATCCCGTTAAACTGGCGATCTCATCAAAATAATTGAAATCAGGGTGAATTGTTTCATTACCACGTTCAGGTTGTTGGAAATTACAGAAGCAAATGCATCCATCATCCCGCTCTGGATATCGGAATAAATTTGTGCCATTTCTAGCGCCTGTTTGTTTTCAATTATGGCGTCTTCAAGTAAATCCCCATTAACTTCGCTGATAGCGCTTTTTCGCGATACAGCGAAAGTTGCTCAAAGGGCAAAAGCTCGTATTGGAATAAACAAATTGTGACTGTAAAACCCTGGGCTATAAAAATACAGGGTGGAAAGGTAAAATACGGAACTCTATTGTCGGGGCTGGTAAAAGGGACACGCAAAATTACAAGCTGCCAATCATCGTTGAATACAACGCGCGGACGTTCGTCTGCATCCAGAATGTCCTGAACAATGTCGGGAGGAATGTTGAATTTATCTGTTAACCTTGCTATTTCGGCTTGTGAGGGCGCTGAAACATTAATCCATCAACCTTTTTCAACCTGAGGAATTTCGATGTAGCCACAAAAAACGACCGGCATTCAGTATTTTTCAAATTATTCCCATACCCAATAAAATTGAAATCAACACAAGCATCAATGCCACAACTACCTGAATTAAATGCAGCGTGATCTTTTTTAAGAGTTTATTCCCAATAAATGCGCCTGCAATTGCTGCCGCTGTTGCCGAAATAACTAACGTCAGGTTTTCGTGCAGGTTTGATGAAGTAAATCGGGAAGCATAAACCGAAAGCCGGGTAAAATCAACAAGTGAGGCAATGATTACTCCTGTTGCAATAAAAGCTTCTTTCGACAAACCACTTTTTATTAGAAAAGCGCTTCGCAAAGCGCCCTGAATTCCGGCCAATCCGCCAAAAAAGCCACTCAGGACACCCCCCAGAATCAACTTGTTTCCGCCAAACTGTATGTTTTTAGAACGAGGCAAAAACTCGAACAGCGAAAAGAATAACAAAAGGGCAGCAATAATGAGTTTTACTGGTGTTACCTCAAATTCCCTTCCCCACATTTTATATTGAAATAACGAGGGCAAAACAGTTATTCTCACGAGTAGCCATGCGCCAAGGAAAGAAGCTCCGATTGCCGGAATTCCAAAGCGAATCAGCACTTTTTTGTTGGCCATTTTACCTACAAGCGCCATTTTAAAAAGGTTGTTGACAAAATGCACCACACCTGTTAAAGCGATGGCAATTTCAATTGGAAAAAACAATGCAAAAACGGGCATCAGAATAGTTCCCAGTCCAAACCCTGAAAAAAAGGTAAGAATGGACGTGAGAAAAGCAGCAATACAAATGATGATAATTTCGGCCATTTTTTTTTTTACTAATTCCTGATTACAAAAAGATAAGTTCTTCGCCAAACATACATAAAAAATCAGAAGTTACTAAAGATAAATTTTATGGTTGCTGTTAACGCCGCTCTCCTTCGATTTGATTATCATGGCTGCATTGATACAAAAAAGAACCGGTTTTTGAAAAGCGTTGTTATTGATAAACCATTGGAAGAATTCGAATGTTACAGATTAAAACAGTTGAACCCGGAACTCTATCCTTATTAACAGAGTTGATGAAAATCTCGTCTCTTGAGCCATTTTCTTTGGTTGGAAGAACTGCACTGTCGTTGAGGTATATTTTCCACATCAACTTATTGCTCCGGTTGATACAGAAAAGGGGATCCGCTTGTACAGCAACGCCGATATTGCGGCCATGAAAATACAGGCAATCCTTGGCCGGGTAAAGAAAAAAGACTTTTGGGAATTGCCCAAACTATTACAGCATTTTTCGCTTCAACAAATTATGCACACTGGCGCAAAC
>JBBIVS010000136.1:0-8573 GCA_037439605.1 Draconibacterium sp.
AAGCCCGTCCCATAAATTGTCGAGGGCAAAAAGTGCTTTTGCCCCGGCTTTGCTCGACTGGTAAGCAGGTTGAACAAACGATCTACCCAACTCGAGCGAATAAGGGATATATTCATCTATAAACTTCTGCGAAAAATCAAAAAGGTGCGCTGTAGCAAGCTGAATTTGTCCATGTTCGTCTATTGGCGCTTCAGCACAGCGAATATACCTGTAGCCGCCTAAAATTTCTTTTGAATCGGGGTCCCATACAATAAGCTGTTTATATGGCGATTCCGCTGTATCGTAAATATCAATGTCAGTTTCCTCTCCAGTGCCACCGCCTGCATCACGAAAAGTGATTTCGCGCAACCTGCCAATTTCATGCATCAGAGCAGGCGAGTCGTGATGGGTTATAACGTAAATTTCGTTGCCGCCTTTGTTTGTTTTTCTAAGTAATTTATTGGGTGTCAATTCTGCGTAAATCTCATTCCTCGGAAGAGGCTCAATTATTTTTTTCATTTACGTTTTATTTTTTAGAAAAATAGAATGCAAAAGTAGAAAAATTCCTGCTTTGATAATTAACTATCTGATTTAATTTTCTGCGCTGAATTGTTCCGGTATTTTATATACCTGTTCTTTTACCCAATTTGCCCATTCAAGGTGCGATTTCGATTTGTTAAAAGTCTGGTATGGAATGGGTTTGCCAAAATAAACCGGAATATCAGCATTTTTATGTCTCATCAATTCATCGGGCAAAAGAAACATTTCAATATTCCATTTCAGACGAAGGAATTTTCTGATGTTGGCTAACCTGTAAAACCTGTCGGTATTGCGCCCGCCTATAAAAACCGGGATAACATCGCGCTTGTATTGTATTGATTTTGTGATGAAATGTTTTTTCCACTCCAAATCAGTTATTTTACCTTTTATTCTTCGCGAGGCCAGTCCCGATGGAAAAATCAGGATTTGTTCATCTGAATTGTATGCATTATCAAGTACATGCGCCACTTCCCTGCTATTGGTACCATGCTTGTTTACAGGAATAAACATATAACTAAGACTTGGAATACCCATCAAAACATCGTTACTCAGGAATTTCAGTTTTCCCAGTTTTTTATTCACATATTTCATTAGCAATAATGAATCGAAACCGCCCAACGGATGGTTGCTGGCAAAAATAAACCGGCCCGATTCAGGGATATTCTCTATGCCGTAAATGTGTTCCTTTACATTAAATTCAGTAACTGCCTGATCAACAAATGCAATTCCTTTCAGGTGTCCGTTCCGGGCAATAAAATCATTAATAAAATCGATGTGCAATAAATTATGAATGAAACGAAAAACGAAACCAGGCATTACTCTTGCTAACCCCGGATTCTTTTTCTCGAATAACTCCCTGATATTTATGGGTTTAAACGTATTCTCAATGGTTTCTTCCACTACTTTTGATTTTATGGCAATTAAGTAAAAAATAGCCAAAAATCAAATATGGTTGAACCTTGAAAAAATTCAACTTTAAAAATTAGTAAACACTGCACTTTAAACAAAATCCAATTTTTGAGGACAATTTTTGTTCACCGAAAAGTGAGTTATTAACTATTGTTGATAAATTAATAAAATCATATTAATTATTTGATTTTCAATTATATAAAAAATTTTATTGCGCATTATCACTCATTTTTCAACAATGTTTAAACATGTTTTCAACAGAATTTTTATTGTAAAGTTTTAATTCAAAGTGGAATAGATTGTAATAAAGTGTCATATTTTGGAATAAATTTCTATTTTTACGCTATTAAAATCAGGAGATTTCATAAATGATTGAATTTGCAGGGACATATAACGCAACCATCGACGACAAAGGCCGGATCGTGCTTCCAGCTTCCTTTAAAAAGGAACTGGGAGAACTTGCCAATGAGTCACTGGTCATCGAAAAAAACCTGCACAGGGCCTGTCTTGATATTCATCCTGAAAAATTCTGGAGAAAAAGGGTGGAAGATTTTAAGAGTGTACTTGATCCGTTTGACGAAGATGATGATGCTCTTTTACAGTTTTTCTATCAGAATTTTATAAAAGTGTCGATTGCGCCAAACGGGAGGTTAAATATTCCGGATGCGTATTTGAAATATGCTAATCTTGAAAAGGGTGCTGAATTTATTGGAATGGGTGAATCTATTCGTTTGCTGGCTGTTGGAAAAACTGGCAGACCGGAAATGAGCAAAGACGAGTTCTTGATTAAGTTGAAGGAAAAACGTCAGAAAAAAGTATAACCTGAATGACCCATACCTATCACATACCAGTTTTGGCATCAGAAAGCATTGAAGGCCTGAATTTATTGGCAGGCGCCGACGTTGTGGACGCAACCTACGGAGGTGGTGGTCATTCAAAACTCATTCTCGACCAGATTACCAGTGGAAGACTTTTTGCTTTCGACCAGGACCTGGATGCCGCTCAAAATGCGATAAATGACAAAAGACTTTACTTTATAAGGCACAATTTCCGTTACATCAAAAATTTCCTGAAGTATTATGGTGTTGAGCAGGTTGATGCCATTTTTGCGGATTTGGGAGTTTCCTCACACGATTTCGATGTCGCCGATCGCGGCTTTTCATTCAGGTTTGAAGGAAAACTCGACATGCGCATGAATCAAAACGCAAAAATAGATGCCGGGAAAATAATAAATGAATATTCCGAGGAACAACTGGAGCAGGTTTTCAGGATGTTTGGCGAAATTAAAAACTCACGTCAACTGGCTGCCTTAATTTGCAAAAAGCGGAATGAAATTCAAATTAACACAACCACACATTTAAAGGAAATCGTTTCGGAATGTACTCCGCGCGCCATCGAGAATAAATATTTAGCTCAGGTTTTTCAGGCGCTCAGAATTGAAGTGAATGATGAAATGGCCGCTTTGCAGGAGTTTGTGGAAGCATCGCTAAAATTATTGAAACCGGGCGGCAGGTTGGTTGTAATCACTTATCATAGTTTAGAAGACAGGATTTGCAAGAACTTCATGAAAACCGGAAATTTTGAAGGAAAAGTGCAAAAAGATTTTTTCGGAAATGTGACTTCACCATTTAAAATGGTAAATAAAAAAGTGATAACCCCTGGCGAAGAGGAATTAAAAACAAACAGCCGTTCGAGAAGCGCCAAACTTAGAATTGCAGAAAAAATCTGATATGTCGGAAAGTACAAAAAACAGCAAAAAGTCACCGGGAGTGAAATCGTTTATTGGAGGCACGATTTTAACTGATGAACGGGTAACAAGGCAAATCCCTTTTTTGATTTTTCTTGCATTCCTTGCCATTCTGCTCATTACCAATCGCAACTGGTCAGAACGCACTATCAGGAAGGTTGAAATACTTCAAAACACGTTGGACGAACTTCGTTCAGAGTCAATTACGTTATCTGCTAAACTCATGAACTCCAGCCGTCCGTCGGAAATTGCAAAAAAAGTTGAAAATGCAAATATTGATTTACAGGAGCCGGTAAAACCTCCTCAAAAATTAGTTGTGAAAAAAAATAAATTGTCGTGGAAATTCGCAGAGTAATATTAACGCGTATTACTTTAATCTATTTCCTGCTATTGGTTTTCGCCATGGTGGTAATAGCAAAGATGGTCTCTGTTCAGAAGATTAAGAACGACCGTTGGGAAGAAATTCAGAAAAAACTAAGCGAAAATACAATTATTGTCAATCCCGATCGGGGGAATATCTGTGCTGATGACGGAAGTGTTTTGGCAACTTCTGTGCCCGGATATTATGTTCGAATTGACATGGCTTCCGAAGGAGTCAGAAAAGTTTTTAGCCAGGAAAGCGATTCTCTGGCCTATTATCTTTCAAGATTTTTTGGCAATGCTTCACCTGCTGAAATCAACAGGCGGTTGAATGAAGCCTATAAAAGTAAAAACCGCGGCTTTATGATCACCCCGCGAAAAATTGATTATACCGAACTTCAGCAAATAAAAAAATTCCCGATTCTTAAAAAGGGGCGTTACGGCGGCGGACTAATAATTGAACAGGAAAACAGGAGAGTTAACCCATTGGGAATGCTCGCATTACGCACACTTGGCGGATTAAACAAAGGCGCTTATGGTGGTGTTCACGGCGCTATTGGTTACACCGGTCTTGAAGGCTCATTTGAACCCTATTTAAAAGGAAAGGATGGCATAAGTTATAAACAAAATCTTTCGGGAAGATGGGTGACCCGCGTAGAAATTGAACCCGAGGATGGCATGGATATCATTACGACCATCAATGTGAAAATGCAGGATATTACCGAAAGCGCTTTGTATAAACAGTTGCAAAATGCCAATGCCGACTGGGCAACTGCAATTTTGATGGAAGTAAAAACCGGCGAGATTAAAGCAATTGCCAATCTCGGTAAACAAAACGGCGACTATTTCGAAACCGATAATTTCGCGCTTGGGCCACGCGGATGCTATGAACCCGGTTCAACTTTTAAACTTGTTTCGCTGATGGTGGCCCTTGAAGATGGAGTAGTTGATACAACCGATGTTTTCGATACAGGAAACGGGCAGTGGTTTAAAAACGGACGGAAAATATCGGATACTCATGGTTATGGCCCGCTGACTGTAAAACAGATTTTCGAAAAATCATCAAACGTAGGGGTTGCAAAAATTATAACCACTTATTATGAAAAAAATCCAAAGAAATATGTCGATCGCGTTTACAGCTTTGGAATAAATAAGCCTCTTGGGCTTGACATTGTTGGCGAAGGACAGCCTTATTTTAAATATCCGGGCGATGCCGACTGGTGGGGAACAACACTGGCGGGCATGTCGTATGGATACGAAACAAAAATGACACCCCTACAAATTCTCAATTTTTATAATGCCGTGGCCAACAACGGGAAAATGGTAAAACCGCATTTGGTGCGGGAAGTCAGGGAAAATGGTGCCTTGGTGAAAAAGTATAAAACCGAAGTCATCAACCCGATGATTGCTTCAAAGGAAACCATTAAAAAAGCACAGGCAATGCTCGAGGGTGTGTGCCTTTATGGAACCGGAAAATCATTAAACAGCGAATATTTCAATGTGGCGGGCAAAACCGGTACTGCCCGCGTTGCAACAAGCAGCGCAGGTTACAGCGAAGGAATGTACCTTGCCTCTTTTGCCGGTTATTTTCCGGCTGACGATCCGAAATATTCCCTGATTGTAACCTTTAACAATCCGCGCGGTGGATATTACGGCGCTTCAGTGGCCGGCCCGGTTTTCAAGGAAATTGCCGAAAGGGTTTATGCTTTTCAGGTGTTGACTGACCAACCGGCTGAAGAAGATGATGACAACCAAAAACTGGTTATGCCCGATATCAAAAAAGGGCAGACAGAAGATATACAGGAGGTAATCAGCGCATTAAAGCTAAAACACATTAAAGGCGATCCCGACTCTCAATGGGCAAAAATCGAAGTTGACGAGGACAATGCAAAACTCACCGACATTGAAATTCATGATGGTATTGTGCCAAATGTGCAGGGTATGGGGGCGCGAAGCGCTATTTATTTGATGGAAAATGCGGGTTTACAAGTACGTGTAACCGGAATTGGAAAAGTTAAAAAGCAATCGTTAGCACCAGGAATAAAATACCAGAAAGGCCAAACAATACTACTAACGCTCGGATAATAAATGAAATGAAAATAAGCGAATTATTCAATAATATTAACATTCTGGAGATTATCGGTTCCGTCGAAATAACAGTTGCCGGTATCGAATTTGATTCAAGGCTGATTAAACCCGGTTATGCATTCGTGGCTCAGCCCGGCGTTATTTCCGACGGGCACAAATTCATTTCCAAAGTAATTGAAAATGGGGCAGTTGCTGTTGTTTGTGAGCAACTTCCTTCCGAATTATTTTCAAATGTTACTTTTATAAAAGTGGCCGATTCAAATGAAGTTCTAGGAAAACTTGCTTCGGCTTTTTACAATTTTCCCTCACAAAAACTGAAAGTGGTTGGCGTTACCGGTACCAATGGTAAAACAAGCATTGCAACCCTGCTTTATAAAATGTTTTTGAAGCTGGGTTACAAAACAGGACTTATTTCAACAATTTCATACCGTATCGGCGAAAAGGAGGAAACAGCATCGCACACTACTCCAAATGCATTGAAAATACAACAGTTGCTCTCCGAAATGGTTAATGCAGGTTGCGAATATTGTTTTATGGAAGTAAGTTCACATGCAGTTCATCAAAAACGGATTTCGGGGATTGAATTTGCAGGCGGTATTTTTACCAACATCACACACGATCATCTTGATTATCATAAAACTTTTGCAGAGTACATTAAAGCCAAAAAAGGTTTTTTCGATGTCCTTTCGAAAGAAGCATTTGCAATAATAAATGCCGATGACAAAAATGGTTTGGTTATGGTTCAGAATACTCAGGCCGAAAAAATCACTTTTTCAACACGGGCAATTGCCGATTTCAGGTGCAAAGTTATTGAAAGTCATTTCGATGGGATGTTGCTCAACCTCGATGGAAACGAAATATGGACAAGGTTTGTTGGTAAGTTCAATGCATCAAACCTGCTTGCTGTTTACGCAACGGCTATCAGACTTGGGCAAAACAAAAACGAAGTGTTAACCATTATCAGCGATTTGCATCCGGTAAAGGGCAGGTTTGAAACCATTCGAAGTTTGGATGGCAAACTTGCAATAATTGATTACGCTCACACTCCCGATGCTCTCAAAAATGTGTTGGGTGCAATTTCAGAAATCAGGACCCGGAACGAAAAGGTAATTACAGTTGTTGGCGCCGGCGGCGACCGTGATAAAACAAAACGGCCCGAAATGGCCAACGAAGCAGTTTTGGCTAGTGATAAGGTGATACTTACCTCTGACAATCCGCGCACCGAAAATCCGGCACAAATAATTAAGGACATGGAAGCCGGAGTTGCAACAAAATACAAAAGCAAAGTGGTCTCAATTGAAAGCCGAAGGGAAGCCATTAAAACTGCGGCGATGATTGCAAAGCCCGGCGACATAATCCTGATTGCAGGGAAAGGACATGAAAATTATCAGGAAATAAATGGTGTTAAACACCATTTTGATGACAAGGAAGAAATTGAAAAATGCTTTGGCATAAGTAATTAAAAACTGACGACATGATTTACTGGTTATATGAATTTTTAGTAAAATACGATTTCCCAGGGGTTGGAATGTTACCCGGCATTACTTTCCGCGCGGGCGGTGCAATAATTACTTCGCTTTTTATTGCAACTGTTTTTGGCAGAAAAATAATCAGAATTTTACAGCAAAAACAAATTGGCGAGGTTGTTCGCGATTTAGGACTTGAAGGTCAGTTGCAAAAGAAAGGTACCCCTACAATGGGTGGCTTAATTATTCTTGCTTCAATTATTATCCCGACAATACTGTTTGCACGATTGAATAATGTTTATGTTATCCTGATGTTAATTACAACCATATTACTGGGTTTCATTGGTTTTGTTGACGATTACATCAAGGTTTTTCTTAAAAATAAGAAAGGGTTGGCCGGAAAATTCAAAATACTGGGCCAGATAGTTTTAGGGATAATTGTTGCGCTAACCCTGTTTGTAAGCGAAGATGTAAAAGTAAGGCAGCATATAAAAGACGATACGGGCCGAAACCTGCAGGAAATTTTGGTTGACCCTGTTACAGGTGAGCAAACGGTTCAGTTTGTAACTGAAGATGTCAAATCAACCATCACCACAATTCCGTTTGTAAAAAAGAACGAGTTTAATTACGAGTGGCTGGTGGCTTTTACCGGCAGCGCTTCGTCGTGGTTAAAATGGATAGTTTATGGACTGATAATCATTTTAATAATTACTGCAGTTTCGAACGCGGCAAATCTGACTGATGGATTAGACGGGCTGGCCGCCGGAACTTCCGCAATCAGCGGCGCCACTTTAGGAGTACTTGCCTATGTCAGCGGTAACATCATTTACGCCGACTACCTCAGCATTATGTACATTCCAAATATAGGCGAATTGTCGGTTTTTATTGCAGCATTTATAGGAGCCACTGTTGGTTTTTTGTGGTATAATTCATACCCGGCGCAGGTTTTTATGGGCGATACCGGAAGTCTTGCACTGGGCGGAATTTTAGCTGTTTTCTCAGTAATTATCCGAAAGGAAATCCTGATTCCTCTTTTATGCGGAATTTTTCTCATCGAAAATCTTTCAGTGTTAATTCAGGTTTCGTGGTTTAAATATACCCGGAAAAAATATGGCGAAGGCAGGCGTGTGTTCCTGATGAGCCCGATACATCATCATTTTCAGAAAAAGGGAATTCCCGAAGCCAAAATTGTAACCCGGTTTTGGATTGTTGGGATTATTCTGGCCGTAATAACAATGGTAACTCTAAAAATCAGATAGTTTGAATAACAGGATTGTAATATTGGGAGGTGGCGAAAGCGGTGTGGGAGCAGCAATTCTTGCACAGCAAAAAGGCTTTTCAGTTTTTCTGTCCGATTTGGGTAAGATTAAGAAAAAATATACAGAAGTTCTTTCCGACTATAAAATCGCTTTTGAAGAAGAACAACATTCAACAGAAAAAATCCTGAACGCCGGTTTGGTTGTTAAAAGCCCGGGAATCCCGGA
>JBBIVS010000137.1:0-8567 GCA_037439605.1 Draconibacterium sp.
ACACTCAACTTGGAATCATTATTCCCGATGAAGAAGTAAAAGATCAGCTCAGTCGGCGAAACCCGTATGACATGTGGCTGAAGGAAAACCGTTTGCTTATGGATGACATTAAAGTAAAAAACCGTGTTTCGTCGAAAGTTGAAAACTTCGATGTTTATTCAAAGGTTTTTGGTTACACCAAGGAAGACATGTACGAAATCATCCAACCAATGAGCGATTCGGGCGCTGAACCAACCAGTTCGATGGGAAATGATGCGCCGTTGGCTGTATTTTCCGATAAACCAAAACGGTTGTTCGAATACTTTAAGCAAATGTTTGCGCAGGTAACCAATCCGCCAATCGATTCAATCAGGGAAGGACTTGTAATGTCGCTTACAAATTACATAGGTTCCCTCAGTTCGAATATTTTAAAGGAAACTTATGAACATTGCCGGCTGGTAAAGTTTGATGTCCCGATATTAACCAATACTGACCTTGGGAAAATTAAGGACCTGAAAGATGATATTTTCACCCACAAAATAATTCCTATGGTTTTTCCTGTCAAACAGGGGAAAGAGGGTCTTGAAAAAGCAATTGAAAAAATGCTCGCTGAAGCGGAAAATGCTGTTGATGAGCAAAAGAATTACATCATTCTTTCCGACAAAAATATCTCGGAAGAAATGGCTCCCATTCCATCATTACTTGCAGTAGCTGCGGTTCATCACCACCTCATTAAAGTTCAGAAGAGGATGCAGGTGGGTATCATTGTTGAAACCGGCGAAGCACGCGAAATAAATCATTTTGCCCTTTTACTTGGTTACGGCGCAAGTGTTATCAATCCTTACCTTGCTTTTGCAGCCATCGATCACCTGGTTACAGAGGGCAAATTTCAAAAGGAATACAACGAAGCCCGTAAAAACTATATTAAATCGATTGAAAAAGGATTGCTGAAAGTACTGTCGAAAATGGGAATTTCAACATTGCGAAGTTACCACGGGGCACAAATTTTTGAGGCAATCGGAATCAGTCAGCAGTTAATTGACAAGTATTTTACGGGAACAGTTTCAAAAATCGGCGGTGTCGGTTTGGAAGAAATTACACAGGAAACACTGATGTTTCACGAAGAAGCATATAAAAAGGAGAGCGCTCCCGAACCATTTGGTTTTGAAAATGCCGGGGTTTATGCATGGCGGAAATACGGTGAACATCATGCCTGGAATCCTGAAAGTATTGGGCTTTTGCAATGGGCAACCCGTACAAACGATTATTCGAAATTCAAGGAATACAGCGCTCTTGTTGATGAGCAAAACAGAAAGCCTGCTTTCATTCGCGGGTGTTTTAACTTCAAATGTAATAATCCAATTCCTATAGAAGAAGTTGAATCCGTTGAAGACATAATGAAACGGTTTGTTACAGGTGCAATGTCGTATGGTTCAATCAGTAAGGAGGCGCACGAAGCGCTTGCCATAACCATGAATTCAATTGGTGGCCGCAGCAATACCGGCGAGGGCGGCGAAGATGCTGAACGTTTCGGAACTATCAGGAACAGTAAAATAAAGCAGGTTGCTTCGGGGCGGTTTGGTGTTACCAACAACTACCTTGTGAATGCCGACGAATTGCAGATAAAAATTGCCCAGGGAGCTAAACCGGGTGAAGGCGGACAGCTACCGGGATACAAAATCAATAATATTATTGCAAAACTCAGGCACTCAACTCCGGGAATCACTTTGATTTCGCCACCACCGCATCATGATATTTATTCAATCGAAGATTTGGCGCAGTTAATATACGACCTGAAAATCACCAACCCTCGAGCAGCCGTATCGGTAAAATTAGTTTCAGAAGATGGGGTGGGAACAATTGCAGCTGGTGTTGCAAAAGCTTTTTCTGATGTGATTATCATTGCAGGTGGCGATGGTGGAACCGGTGCAAGCCCGGCAAGTTCAATCAAACACGCCGGATTACCGGTTGAACTGGGTATTGCCGAAGCTCAGCAAACACTGGTGTTAAATAATCTTCGGGGCAGGGTAAAACTTCAGGTTGACGGTCAGCTCAAAACCGGTCGCGATGTGATTATTATGGGATGCCTCGGTGGCGAAGAGTTTGGATTTTCAACCTCAGCGTTAGTCGTACTTGGTTGCATTATGATGCGAAAATGCCACATGAATACATGCCCCGCAGGAATTGCAACCCAGGATAAGGAATTGCGCAAACGCTTTATTGGCAAATCGGAATATACCATCAATTTCTTCAGGTATCTGGCGCAGGAAATCAGGGAATACCTTGCTGAAATGGGATTTACCAAATTCGACGATATTGTTGGACGTACCGATTTACTCGAGGTTAATCAGGATGTCGTTAACTGGAAAATGAAAAACGTCGATTTTTCAAGGTTGCTTTATGTTCCAAAAGAAGCAAAGGAAAACGCCATTCACAACACGCATCAAAATGAACAGTTCAGTAAAGATCACATTGATTTCGAATTAATCCGTGAATCGAAAAAAGCAATGCAGGCAGGAGAGAAAGTTTGGATTTCGCATAAAATCAAGAATGTTGACCGTACTGTGGGAGCAATGCTTTCGGGGGAAATTTCCAGAAAATACGGTGAAGCCGGACTTGCAAAAGACACCATTAACTGTATGTTTAACGGAACTGCCGGACAAAGTTTTGGCGCCTTCCTGGTAAAAGGGGTAACTTTCCGGCTTGTTGGCGATTCTAACGATTATATAGGTAAAGGTCTGTCGGGTGGAAAAATCATTGTTGTTCCGCCACCTGAATCAACATTTAAACCCGAAGAGAATATCATCATTGGGAACACTTCGTTATATGGCGCTACCAGCGGTGAAGCTTACATCAGGGGTGTTGCCGGTGAGCGGTTTTGCGTGAGAAACTCGGGAGCCAAAGCTGTAATTGAAGGAACCGGCGATCATTGCCGCGAATATATGACCGGCGGGCGTGTGGTTGTGCTTGGCAAAACAGGGAAAAATTTTGCTGCCGGTATGAGTGGCGGAATTGCTTATGTACTGGATGTAAATGGCGATTTCGATTATTACTGTAACCGCGGAATGGTTGATTTAAGCCCTGTTGAAGAAAAAGCGGATATTAATGAATTACAGGAATTAATCAATAATCATCTTTTATATACACAAAGTTCACTCGCTTCAAAAATACTGACGCACTGGGAGGAGTATCTGCCCAAATTTGTGAAGGTAATTCCATTTGAATACAAAAAAGTTCTTGAAGAGCAGAAACTGAAAGAGTTACAAAAGAAACTCCAGTTAGCAGATGACAATCCTTCGCGTCATGAGTAAACGATTTTTTTATCAATTAAAGAACAGGAGATTTTATATATGGGAGATCCAAAAGGTTTTATGACAGTTCCCCGGAAAGATGCGGGTTATCGGCCGGTAAACGACAGAATACTTGATTACGGTGAAGTTGAACAAACACTGAACGAAACCGACAGGGCATTGCAGGCTTCGCGCTGCATGGATTGCGGTATACCATTTTGCCATTGGGGTTGCCCCGTGGGAAGCAAAATTCCTGAATGGCAGGATGCAATTTATCGTGGACGCAAAGATGAAGCTTATTTTATTTTACATTCCACAAACAGTTTTCCTGAAATAACAGGTCGTATTTGTCCTGCCCCGTGTGAGAAATCCTGTGTTTTGGCCATTCATGATGAGGCAGTTACAATACGCGAGAACGAATGTGCAACGGTTGAACAGGCTTTCGAAGCCGGAATTGTTGTTGCAAATCCGCCAAAAATAAGAACAGGTAAAAAAGTGGCAGTTATTGGTTCGGGTCCTGCAGGTTTGTCGGCAGCCGATTTGTTGAACCGTGCAGGTCACCGGGTTACTGTTTTCGAAAAAAACGATGCCATTGGAGGCTTGCTGCGTTATGGTATTCCGGATTTTAAACTGAGCAAAAGTGTTATCGACAGACGGTTGGCATTGTTTGTTGACGAAGGAATCATTTTTAAACCCAATGTAAACGTGGGCGTTGATATTTTGAAAGAAGAACTGTATAACGAGTTTGATGCGGTTCTTTTGGCAGTTGGAGCCGAACAACCCCGTGATTTGACCGTTGAAGGACGCGATCTGGAGGGCGTTTATTTTGCGATGGATTTCTTAACCCAGCAAAACAAATCGGTAGCCGGGCAACAGATTCCAGGTGAATTGAGAATTCATGCAAAAGATAAAAATGTTTTGGTTATTGGTGGCGGTGATACGGGTTCCGACTGTGTTGGAACTTCAATCCGCCAAAAGGCAAAATCGGTAACTCAAATCGAAATTCTTCCCAAGCCTCCTGAAAAGCGTGAGGACATTAATCCATGGCCCTACTGGCCAAATACTTTGCGCATATCGAGCTCGCATCAGGAAGGTTGCAAGCGGCGATGGGGCCTCTCAACCATGAGGTTTATTGGCGAAAACGGAAAACTCAAACAAGTGGAAGTGGTTCAGGTTGAATGGAAAAAAGATACAACGGGGCGTTATACCATGCATGAAATTGATGGTACAACAGAACTGCTGAATGTTGAACTGGCATTGCTTTCAATGGGTTTTACACAACCTGTGCACGTTGGTCTGCTCGATGCTCTGGGCGTTGAATACGACCAGCGCGGAAACGTAAAGGTGAACAACAAAAAGCAAACTAAGGTAGCAAAACTATTTGCAGCCGGCGATGCTGAAAAGGGTGCAAGCCTTGTGGTTCATGCAATTGAAGCAGGTAAGGTTGCAGCGAAAAATATTGATGCGTTTTTACGGCAGTAAGCAAATTGATTTTTTTTTGTAATTTGCAGCGCAGTTTTTTTGAGGCAGCCGGCTATGGATGATTATGTCCGGTTCTGAGAAGTCACTTTCCCTTGACAAAAAAAGAATTTGCCGGCTCCTCTTTTTTAAATCGTTAATTCAATCCCTTCCGGTCTTTTATGTTTCCATCTCCTGTGCGACCAAAGGTAATATTCCGGTTCCTGCCTGATGATTTCTTCAGCTTTTCTAACATAAGCCAGCAAAATCTCCTTTTGTTCCACTTCCTTCGGATTTTCGAATAAAACCGAATACTCAATCTCATATTTTCCGCGGCCAACTTTTTTTGTATGCTGAAAAAATACAGGCTGGTTCAGGCTTGCCGCAATCTTTTCGGATCCCGAAAAAAACGGGGTTTCCTGGTTCAGAAAAACAGTCCAGAATTTTGAGTTGGCAGGTGGTGTTTGATCGGCCGCAAGCCAAAGGCCGGTAAGTTGTCCCATTGAATTGTATTCAATTGCTGTTCTGGCGGTTTTATGAACCGGAATACACACGCTTCCCCATTTACTTCGATTGTGGACAAGGAATTTCTCCATGGCATTATTGCCGCGTACAGGATTGTAAATGGTTAGTATTTGGTGTTTTAATTTCGACTGCACGTAACTTGTCCATTCCCAGTTGTTATGATGCATTGCCATTGCAATTATATTTCTCCCCTGATGGAAATAATTATTTGCAAGTTCCGTTCCTTTAATTTCGAGCCTTTTTTCAATCTCCATATCCGAAATGCTGTAAAGTTTTACCGACTCAAAAATCACATCGCAAATATGACTGTAAAATTTATTTCTGATTTCTCTGATTTCCTTTTCCGCTTTTTCAGGGAAAGCAAATTTCAGGTTTTCAGTAATTACCTTAAAACGGTAACAAATTAAATAACGAATAAAAAAGTACAGCACATCCGAGAACCTGTATAAAATCCAAAAAGGCAGCCACGAAATTGCAATAAGAAGACCAACCAACGTATGGTTGACCAATTTTTTAAATATATTTTCTTTGAAACGTATATCTCTTTTCCCCAATTCCGTTCTATCCATATTTTACAATTTAATTTTGAAGCTGAATCCCTTCCGGTCGTTTGCGTTTCCAGCGGTTGTGCGACCAAAGGTAAAACTCAGGATTTTTATTGATTATTTCCTCCATTTTATTGATATACATTTTAATAATTTCTGTTTCGGATTTTTCCTGCGAATTTTCGCATAGCATCTCGAAAGTTGTCAAGTATTTTCCCCTTTCTGTTTTTTCAATTTTCTGAAAGAAAACGGGTTGGTTAAACCTTTTCGAAATAAATGCAGGGCCTGGGTAAAACATAGCCTCCTGATTTAAAAACCGGAACCAGAAAGCATGCGCTGCAACCGGGGTTTGATCACCGGCAAGCCAAACGAAAACAGGTATATTCAGTTTTTCATATCGTATCAGGTGACGTAGTATATGATTGTCTTTTACCAGTTCTGCATCAAATCCTGAACGTGTTTTATTCATAAATTTGTCGAACTGCGAATTATTTAATGTTCTGTACACTGCTAGCGATTTATGTTTTAAATGCACCGAGATGTAAGTTCCCCATTCCCAGTTGTTGTAATGCATGGTCAAAACCAAAACACTCCTTCCTTTGTAAAAAAAATCGTTAATCAGCTCAGGGTTTACGACTTTCATTCTCGCTTCAAAATCAGGTGTTTTCATTCCGCTCATTTTAATGGTTTCCAGCGTTAAATCGCTAAAATGGAGATAAAACTTTTTCGAGATTCTATTTATTTCGTTCTCCGTTTTTTCAGGAAAAGCATTTTTCAAATTTGTAAGAACTACTGATTTTCGATATCCGATTAAATAGTAAATAAACAGGTAAAAAATATCCGAAATAAAATAGATTATACCAAACGGGAGCTTCGCTACTATTTTGATAAAAAATATCCCGATACTTGTTGAAAAACCTGAATTCATCGACTTAAATAAAGAAAAAGTAAAACTACATTTTTTAACGTAAATCTGGCAAATAATATTCTTTAACTGACTATCTTCGGACAATAAAACCGCATAAATATGAAACTGAAAATAACAACTTTTCTCGTTTTTTTTGTATTGAATATGACAGCACAAAACACATTTATTGCTCACCGGGGCGCTTCGTACCTGGCCCCCGAGAACACGGTTGCTGCTGCAAAACTGGCGTGGGAACTGGGTGCCGATGCGGTTGAATGTGATATACATCTCTCCAAGGACAACCGGATTATGGTGATTCACGACAAAGACACCAAACGAACCTGCTCGGGAAAAAAAAACCTGACCATTGCCGATACTCCTTCCACGTTGCTGCGTGATTTGGATGCAGGAATCTGGAAAGATGAAAAATATAAGGGCGAAAGAATTCCTTATTTAACTGAAATAATAGAAACTGTGCCTGAAGCGAAAACTCTTGTTGTGGAAATAAAATGTGGAGTTGAAGTTATCCCGCCGCTGGTAAGAGTTATGGAAAAGTGCACGAAAAAGGAACAGATTGTTTTTATTGCTTTTGACTGGAAAACAGTGGTTGAAGTGAAAAAAACATTTCCTGAAAACAAGTGCTACTGGTTGAGCGGAACCAAAAACGGCCTTCACAAAAAAATTGCTGAAGCTGCCGAAAATGGACTCGACGGAGTAAATCTGCACTATTCAATTATCGACGAAGAGGTGATGAAAATTGCCAGGGAAAACAAAATGGAAGTTCTATCGTGGACTGTTGACGACCCGGCCGAAGCAAAATGGTTAACCGGACTGGGAGTGACTAAAATTACCACTAACCGACCCGATTGGCTAAAAGAGGAGATGGGGAAACTGTAGTTTCGGGTTCAGAGTTTAAAGTTCAAAGTTTCAGTGTTCGAGGTTTTACTATTCTGAACAAACAACCATTTGAAATGCCCCTTTTCCGAATGAAACCGTTTTTTGAATTATCAGATTATTTAAAGGAAGAATAGTATTTAACCCACCCAATTGGTAATACTTTTTAAAATTACTGTTGTGTACCTTCCCGGCTAAAAACTCGGCAATGCGGCTGCCAATTCCTGCATAATTTTTTGGTAAAGGAACCGAATAATCCACAATTATAATTCTTTTGGCAACTCTTTTCATTTCGTGTAAAACCGGTGAATGTAAATCGGGATGAAATTGATGCAATGCCATCGACATAATTGCTGTATCAAAACTTCCGGTTCCGATAACCGAAAGGTTGGCAGCATCGCAAACAAAAAATTCAGCTTCCGATATAACTCTTTTTTTGCAGGTATTTTGAGCATGAATTATCATCGAATCAGAGAGATCAACTCCAACTATTTTAGAGGCAATCCCGCTTAATTCAAAAACCTGTGCCCCGGTTCCGCAGGCAATATCAATTACTTTTTCTCCGGGATGAATTTCGGAAGTAACCCGTTTTCGCATGGGCGCCAAAATTGGGTCGAGTATGTTGCTGTAAAAAGTTCCTGATTCCACCATTTGTTTAAACAATATAAAAGAGTTGGTTTGATTTAAACCGAAAAAGCTTTCTTTTGTTGTAAGCATTGTAAAAAATCAAAATCATGAATAAATTTCATATTGCACTTGTTGCTGTCTTTTTTCTTTTTGCTGCATTTAAAGCCGATAAACCTGCTTATTATCTCTTTAATAAATCAGGGAAAGACATCAAATACGAAAAAATGCTGAAAGAAGCCGCGGATGCTGATATTGTTCTTTTCGGCGAATTACACGACAATCCCATTTCGCACTGGCTGCAACTGGAACTGACCAAAGATTTGTTCGAATTGAAAAAAGATA
>JBBIVS010000138.1:0-3186 GCA_037439605.1 Draconibacterium sp.
TGAACCTCGAACGGTAAAACTGACAGAATCGAACACGCTAACGATTCTTCTGGCAGTATCAACAACAGCACTCGACGAGGTAGTTGTAACCGGTTACGGTGGAACTCAAAAAAGGTCGAAGCTCACCAACTCAATCTCTACAGTAAAGGAAGAAGTGCTGGAAGCCGGAATTTATTCCAATCCGGCACAGGCGCTTTCAGGAGCAGTTTCGGGATTAAAAGTAACGCAGACATCGGGAAAACCGGGCGCAGCACCAACACTGGTATTAAGAGGTGGGACAAACTTCGACGGTTCAGGTTCTCCGCTGGTAGTTGTTGACGGCCAGGTGCGTGAAATAAACGACATTAATCCTGAAGACATTGAGTCGATGGAAGTTTTAAAAGATGCCGGGGCTACTGCATTGTACGGTGCAAGGGCAAACAACGGTGTTTTGCTCATCACAACAAAACGCGGGAAAGAGGGAAAATCGGAAATTTCGTTAAAAATCAGGACAGGTTTGAGTTCTCTTAACGAACCGTATGATTTTATGAATGCCGAAGACTATTTAAGCTGGGTCAGAACAGGAGTTTACCGTTCGGGGAGGATATATCAGACAAGCACCGGTGCATGGACAGGCCACGGAGCAGGGGTTCAGGCAAACCTGAACGGCGCCCAGCCATTTGGTTTGGGAAATCAGTACTTTGATGCTAACGGTGTTCCAATCGACGGGAACAAATCATCACTGGCCATCTGGAGCCCAATGAGACTTACAGACAATATCAGGTTTTTACTCGACGAAGGCTGGAAAACAATGAAAGATCCGGTTACAGGTGAAGACATCATTTTCTCTGAATTCGACCGCGAGTCAACTGCATTCAATAGTCCGGCTGTGACCCAGGATTACAATATTGCCCTCACCGGTGGAAACGACCGTGGAAATTATTATGCAGGGTTGGGTTATCAGTATGCAGAGGGAATTCC
The DNA here is from genome assembly GCA_037439605.1 of Draconibacterium sp. Taxonomy (GTDB): domain Bacteria; phylum Bacteroidota; class Bacteroidia; order Bacteroidales; family Prolixibacteraceae; genus Draconibacterium. The sequence goes on from JBBIVS010000138.1 coordinate 961, forward strand.
GGCTGAAACCTGGTACCAGCGTATTAATTTTACACTTAATGCCGACTATAAAATCCGCGACTGGCTTACTTCATACAGCTCTTTTAATTTTACCGATGCGCAGTGGTACGATATTACCAACACAAGCGAAGGAAACTATTTTGCCCGAATGTTAAGCGCACCTCCTACCCAACGTGAATACAATGCAAACGGTGAATTGCTTCTGGGAACAAATTCAGGTGATGGAAATCCGCTTTACAACATCGACAAATTTGACAGGGACAACAACACCGATAAATTTACAATGTCACAAAGTTTGAAGTTTGATATTTACAAAGGATTGTATCTTAAAATCAATGCCAACTGGATGTACTCCCAGGGCTTTTACGAATCATTTGACAAGGATTATTTATCGCGCCCGGGTGTTATGAATACTTCGCGTAATTCATCAACAAGTTTCGACCGCAATTTGCGTCAAACATATAATGCTTTGCTGAATTACGATTTTGAAATCGAAAATCACTCCCTGAGTGTATTGGCAGGTTCCGAATTTTATGATTCATATCTCAAGGGATTTTCAGCAAGTGGTTCCGGAGCTCCAACCGATGATTTTGCCGATCTGGCGCTGACCTCAAACAAGGAAGGGATGCGCTCAATCGATTCGTACCATGTACGCGAACGTATTTTATCATTTTTTGGCCGTGCCAACTACGACTTTAAAGAAAGGTATCTGCTTTCCTTTACATTCAGGGAAGATGGTTATTCCAGGTTGCTAGGCTATAACCGCTGGGGATTTTTCCCCGGTGTTTCGGGTGGATGGATAGTTTCAAGGGAGGACTTTATGCGTAACTATGATAATATCTTCTCATTTATGAAATTGCGCATCAGTTACGGATTAAACGGAAATGTTTCGGGAATTGGCCCTTACGAATTGCAGGGAAGTTACGTTTCGAGCCTTTACAATGCCCAGGTTGGATATTCTGTTGGCAGTATTCCCAACCCCGGATTGAAATGGGAAAAGTCGAATACATTTGAAACCGGTATCGATTTTGGTTTTCTCGAAAATAAAATCAATGCCAATTTTACATATTACAACAGGTTAACCATCGATAAATACGCCAATATTCCTTTGCCTGCCACCTCGGGAATTTCTTCCATTCGTTCGAACAATGGTGAGTTAAGAAACCGTGGCGTTGAAATTGAACTTTCTTTCAAAGCCATTCAAACCGAAGATATTAAGTGGAATATTTCCGCAAATATTTCGCACAATACAAATACTGTTGAAAAATTGCCCGATAACGGTTTGGAAAACAACCGGCAGGGCGCTTTCCAGGTGTATAATGAAAAAACAGGTGAAAAGGTTTTTGTTGGCGGATACCAGGAAGGCCAGACTCCCGGGGGATTGTGGTTGTTTGTTTCTGAAGGAATTTTTAAAGATGAAGCACAGGTTCAGCAGGTTGCGGCCAACCGAACTGACATTACAACCGGAAATAACGGAAGTAACGGTCGTAAACTTTATGGCCCTGCACTTTGGGCGACAATGACCGATGCCCAGCGAGGTACCGGCTTGCCGATTCAGCCCGGCGATGTAAACTGGAAAGATGTAAACGGTGATAATGTGATTGATAATTTCGACAGGGTTTATGTTGGAAATGTAAATCCAAAATGGTTTGGCGGTTTAAGCACCGATTTTTCATGGAAAAGACTGACACTTTCTGCCCGGATGGACTATGCACTGGGTTTCTACCAGGTTGACAATATCCGCCCGTGGTTTATGGGAATGATGCAGGGTTCGTTCAATACAATCGAAGACACAAAACAAACATGGAAACCTGAAAACATAGATGCCGAATATCCAATTTATGTCTGGGCCGACCAGCTTGGTAAAAGAAATTATGCCCGCGAATCTGATATTTTCGCTTATGAAGCGAGCTATCTTTCGTTCCGCGAAGTTTCGCTGAATTACAATGTACCGATGGATTGGCTCGATATAAACCGGAATACAGCACTCGAAATCTCTGTTACCGGTCAGAACCTGGGATATCTGACAGCTTCAAAACTTTATACACCCGAAGTTTCAAGCACAAGCGGAACAGGCGGTGGATACGGACTTCCGAGAACAATTATTTTCGGTGTTAACCTGAAATTTTAATTGTATTGCAGCATTATCAACTGGAAATAAATTTTAAAAAGATTGAAAATGAAAAAAGTAACATTCAAAATATTAACAATTGCGGTGGCATTGGT
>JBBIVS010000138.1:3221-8547 GCA_037439605.1 Draconibacterium sp.
GATTTGGCTCCTGAAGATTATTACGGAAGCAATAATTTTTGGAACAACGAGGCACAGGTAAAAGGATTCATTTACGGAATTCACAAACAAATGAGAGACTCTCATCTTAACTTCTTTTTGCTCGGAGAAGCCCGTGGAGGTTTGCAGAAAAACGGAACTTCGTCAACGGCAACCAGTCTCGATTATTCGAGTCCCATTAAAGACCAGGATTTTACAAAAGATAAAACCGGAATTTCCACGTGGGGTGGATTTTATGGCAGGTTGCTCAATGTTAACCTGGCAATTGATGAAGTGGAAAACGGGTGTCCGTTTTTGTCGGAAGCCAACCGTAATTTTTACCTTGGCCAGTTGTATGGCATCAGGTCGTTCTATTATTTCTGGCTTTACAGAACTTACGGCGGGGTGCCGATTGTAACCGATGTAAAGGTTTTAAACGGCGTAACCACTGCTGAACCACTTTATGTTGAACGCTCTACTCCAAAAGCAACTCTCGATTTTATTAAATCTGACATTGCAAAATCGGAACAATTTTTTGGAAGTAACCTTACCATGACCGATGGAAAATCTGCGTGGTCGAAATATGCAACTTTAATGCTGAAAGCCGAAATCTATCTTTGGTCGGCAAAGGTTACAACCGGCGACCAATCTCCTGCAACGGGTGATTTGGGAGTTGCCGAAGCTGCACTGAATGAAGTTAAAGGCAAGTTTTTATTATTGTCGAAGTTTTCAGATGTTTTCTCATCAACGAAAAAGGGAAACGATGAAATTATTTTTGCCTTGCGTTATCTCGATAACGAAGCAACTAATTTCTCTGGTAATTTTCTTTATTCCGACAATGTGTTTATCGGTGTTAAATACGATATCAACCTGAAGGTAATGAAAGATACACTTAACCTGAAAGGAAATGGTTTGCTGCGAAATGAATATGTTTTTGGTTTATTTGCAAGTATGGATAATCTCGACTCAAGAAAAACAGCCACTTTCCTCGATTTTTATGATAAAAGCTCAACAAATACTCCTGTAAACGGAGGTTTGGTGCTGAAGAAATTTATTGGCGCCATCAATTCAACCGGCAACCGCGTTTACATCGACGACCTTCCGGTTTATCGTTATGCCGATGTTTTGCTGATGCTGGCTGAAGTTGAAAATAAAAAAGGCGGAAATCCTGCCATGTATATCAATGATATCAGAAAACGCGCTTACGGTGCAAACTACAACGAGTCGGTTCATGGTTATACCAACCAGGGTTTTGCAGCAAACGAACTGGCAATTCTGGCCGAACGCGACAAGGAATTTGCATGGGAATGTAAGCGCTGGTTCGACATTGTCAGGATGCAGGATGCTTCTGGAAAATCGCTGGCATTTTCAGCTACTGTACCTTTCGGAACACGGGTTCCTCTGCTCAATGCAGCTACCGAACCGCACAAATTACTGTGGCCGGTTGATGTCACCACTTTGAATAACGATCCAAAACTGGTGCAAACGCCGGGATATTAATCGCATTAAAATATTACCATTTCGCCCGGTTTACAATAAATCTGTGTGCAGGTGAACCGGGTGTTTTGGCGTTTTCGTAGTTAGTTTTTAGGCAATTTGTTAATACAAAGAAGGCCTGCAATATTGGCCTTCTTTGTTTCAAAATCCGTAAACACAGAAATTTCATAACGGGTGATAGAATAAGGCAAAACCCATAAATTTCTGATGGAAGTAATAAATTAAACCTGTAATTTTAATGCATGTTCCAAAATTTAAAATCATGAAGATTTTTTTGTTCCTATTACTGTTTTTCAACCTGAATATCAAATGTAATAATCAAACACTGATTGAGCCAAATGAATCCGGGATTGTCGGAGTGGAAATCATTCAGCACAAAGTGCCGCTGTTTGTTGGTAATTCCGAAAATGTACTGTTTGAAGTCAAATTCAGCAATGACAATTCCAAACCGTTGGTACTTCAAAAAATAACACTTCAGTTTAATGAAAAAAGCGATTTAAAAGCTGTATCAAATGTTTCGGCAATTGTTTTAACCAGCGGAAATGCATTGTTTGGCAAAGCAAATCAGGTTGGTTTGGAAACCGAAATAAAAGGAAACCATTCTTTTCAAAATGGGGTAAATACAATTCAGTTCAATTTTACTGCAAAAGACGCTGCAAATCTGCTTTCATCGTTCAGTCTGAAAGAAATGGAACTTCTTTTTGAAAATGAAAAACCGGTAAAAATTTCTGTCGTAAATGGATTTCAATACCTCCCGGCGACAGTTCTTCGCCGACAGGGACAGGATAACTGCCATACTTACCGGATTCCGGGATTGGTAACCACCAGCAACGGGACTTTAATTGCCGTTTATGATAACCGTTACAACAACAGCAAAGATTTACAGGAGGACATTGACATTGGGATGAGCCGGAGTACCGATGGCGGACAGACCTGGGAACCCATGAAAGTAATTATGGATATGGGTGAGTGGGGTGGCCGCCCGCAAAAACTTAACGGGATTGGCGATCCTTGTATTTTGTTCGACCATAAAACAAACACCCTCTGGGTTGCCGCACTTTGGATGAGCGGCGGTTCAGAGAAAGATATGCTTTGGTGGGCATCGAAACCGGGGATGAAACCTGAGGAAACCGGCCAGTTTATGTTGGTAAAAAGTACTGACGACGGACTGACATGGTCAGAACCCATCAACATTACCAGTCAAATTAAAAATCCGGGGTGGCAACTGTTGCTTCAGGGGCCGGGAAGAGGAATAACAATGAAAGACGGAACTTTGGTTTTTCCGGCTCAGTTTAAAGCTGACATTGGCGAAAAAGCGCTCGACGGTGGTCAGTTTACCTGCCATTCGACCATTGTTTACAGCAAGGATCAGGGGAAAACCTGGCGGATTGGAACCGGCGCCAAACCAAATACAACCGAAGCACAGGTTGTTGAACTGGCCGATGGCAGTTTGATGCTGAACATGCGCGACGACCTGAACCGGAAAGACAAAGGCGAAACCAACGGCAGGGCGGTGGCAACAACAAAGGATTTGGGCAAAACCTGGACTCTGCACCCCGCTTCCAATTCAGCTTTGCCCGAACCCAACTGCATGGCCAGCATCATCAGTGCCGATTTGGAAATTAACGGAAAGACTCATCAGGCGCTGTTTTTCTCCAATCCCAATAACAGGGAAACCAGAACCAACATGACGATAAAAGCCAGTTTGGATGGTGGAAATACCTGGCCGGAAAATTTTCAGGTTGAACTGAATGAAAAACAAGGATACGGCTACTCGTGCATGACGATGGTTGACGAAAAAACGATTGGAATTTTGTATGAGGGTGAAAAAGAACTTTACTTTCAAAAAATCCCGGTTTCCGATTTGCTAAATAAGGATTAAGCTTTTAACGGACAGCGTCATAAAAACCTGTCAGCTTTAGACTGATAAAAACCAAATTATAATATATACAATGACACAAAAATTTGAAGGATTAATAGCTGCCCCTTTTGCCCCGATGGATGAAAAGGGAGCAGTTGTGCTGGAAAAAATCGCACCCTACTACAATTTTCTGAAAAAGAACAATGTAAAGGGCGCTTTTATTAACGGTTCTACGGGAGAAGGCGTTTCTCTCACCCAAAAGGAACGGATGAAAAATGGGTGGAAGCAGCTAAAGAAAACCCCGCAGTAAAAATAATCAATCTGGTTGGTGGAACTTCGTATGCCGAGTGTATTGAGAACGCGCAACATTCGGCTGAAATCGGCGCTGATGCCATTGCATTGCTCGCTCCCTATTATTTCAAACCTTCGGGAACAAAGGCTCTGGCTGAATTTTGCGCCCGGGTAGCCGAATCGGTTCCGCAAATGCCGTTTTATTTTTACCACATCCCGGTTTTAAGTGGGTGCTTCGTGTCGATGTACGATTTTCTGCAGGAAGCAGCGCCGGTAATTCCTAATTTGGTTGGCATAAAATATACCCAAGAGGATTTTATGGATTTTCTGAGTTGTCTTCGATTTATGGATGGAAAATACGAAATGCTTTGGGGACGCGACGAAAACCTGCTTTCGGCGCTGGTTTTGGGAGCTACAGGCGGAGTGGGCAGCACATACAATTATGCTGCGCCCCTTTATTACCAGCTAATTGATGCATTTAATAAAGGCAATCTGGAATTGGCGCGAGAGCTTCAGCAAAAATCAATTGACATGATCCGCTTGCTTGGAAAATACGGTGGAATTGCCACCGGAAAAGCATACATGAAATATGTTGGTTTTGATTGCGGCGGATTTCGCTCGCCTGTGAAAAATATGAGTCGGGAAGATTTTGTCAGATTTACGGAAGACGTTAAAGCTCTGGGGATGGAAGAGGAATTCTCAATATATTTTTCTTAAACCAGAGTTCATAGGCAGGATCTAAAAATTCAAGCATTGTGCCTCTCATATCAATAAGTTCTTTCTCATACAATACCTTTTTTTGTTTGCTTATATTGGCTGAGGTCCCTAAACGGAATTTGGTAAGAATTTCAGTATTACTAAAACCATCAGTAATTCCCGAAGCAATAGCTTTTAAAAGGTTTAACTGTGTTTCGCTCAGCATTTCAGTTTCCAGTTGATAAAGGTTGGCATTTTGGGCCAACAAATCTTCAACTGCTTGAGTTATGTATTCATCCTCAACAGATTTGAATGTTCGAAGCCAGGTCAGATGCGACAATTGCTGAACGTAGTATGAATGGGCTTTTACAAATTGAATAATAGTTCCAGCCTGTTCTTCTGTAATGCTTTTTCCGGTCGATTCAAACCTTTCTGTTATGAATGCAATCCAATGTTCTTTTGAAATCTTCTCCAGATTAATTGTTTCTCCAAATTTGTAAAAAGGCATGGATTGTTTTTCAAACAGGGTTGACATCATATGTTTTTTGCTTCCATAAAGACAATAGGTAACTGATTGATGGTTCTGCCAGGCTGTCCTAAGACGTTTATGAAATAAATCGGGTTCAGAAAAATTTGCTGTGTTTTGAAATTCATCAATGCAGATAATCAGATTAACCTTTTTTTCGATTGCTATTTTTTCGGGCAGGTCAAGCAGTTCAGGGTAATTTTTATCGATTGCCTCAATATCAAAGGTCAATTCAAAAGTGTTGAACGGATCTGCTCCAAATGAAATTTTAGGAGAAAGCCGACTGATAAACTTTCGGATATTTTCAAGCCAGCTTTCCACTTTTCCCGATGTATTTTTAATTACTTCGGTCGTCAGCAAAGTGTAAAAATCCTTAGGGTCGCGAATGCCAAAAGCATCCAACTGAATAACAATCGTTTTTTCACCTGCAACAAAGTCACAGGCCTTTTTCACAAGCG
>JBBIVS010000139.1:0-6324 GCA_037439605.1 Draconibacterium sp.
GTGGCGCCTGCCTGCAAACGTGTCGCCGTGCCTACACCGTTACCGATAAGGAAACCGGCGCCGAACTCGAAATCGACAATGAATATATCATGTCGCCAAAAGATTTGAAAACCATTCATTTTCTGAATAAAATCCTCGACGCGGGCGTATCTGTTTTAAAAATCGAGGGGCGCGCCCGTTCAGCAGAATATGTAAAAACCACGGTTCAGTGTTATCACGAAGCCGTTGACGCTTATTTTGAAAATAGTTTTACCGAAGATAAAATTGAAGATTGGAACAATCGGCTCTCTTCGGTTTTTAACCGTGGATTTTGGGATGGTTATTACCTCGGGCAACGATTGGGCGAATGGAGCAAAAATTACGGTTCGCTGGCCACAAAACGAAAATTGTACATCGGGAAATGCACTAACTATTTCGATAAAATTAAGGTTGCCGAGTTCAAACTGGAAACCGCAAGCCTGAAAGTGGGCGATGAAATACTGATTACAGGGCCAACCACCGGAGTTATTGAAACTGTGATAAAGGAAATTCGCACTGAACTTTTACCTGTGGAGGAAGGGAAAAAAGGTGAAAGGATTTCGATACAAATTGAAACCAAACTCAGGCGCGCAGACAAACTGTATAAAATAATAGACGCCAACGAGGTGAAAGAACGGTGCTGAAAACGAAAAGCGGTGAAAAATCACCGCTTCTCCCTAAAAAACCAAACAATTAATTACTCGTTTAAACATCGTACTTGCTGAAAATCAATCAATCCATTAAGTACTCAATGAGCCATTCTACAACGTATTGTACAAAAATTACGCACGTCAGGATTAAATGGTTTCGCTAATTTTTATTTTAACGTATTTTAACCAAATGTTTTTTAAAAGCAGGTCAGAAAACGATATTATGATGACTATTAAATTCTGAAAAAAATCTTTTTCAGATAAAGATAATAGCATAGCAACCATTCCAATGCCAGCACCGTGATCGAAGCGGTTAAATTCATGATAAATGCAGAAGCGCCAAACCAGTATAAAATGCCATTGGTAAAAATGGCAACAAAGTCGTTAAACCACTGATCTCCAACCGTATTCGAAAACATGTAAATAAAAATGGAATTCATACCCACTACTACAAACGGGAATACCCAGCTGTTCATTTTTTTTATATCGATAATCCAGTAGCTTGCAGCCAGCGCCAGCAAAGCCCAACCACCTGAAGCCAGCATAAAAGAAGAGGTGCAAATGCGTTTGATTATAGGCGTTACTGATGTCCAGTCGAGCAGGTAACCTGCGGCAAGTGCAATTATTCCGGCAAGTGCAATCAGTTTTACCTTTTGGATTTGTGCTTTTCCCGACATTAGCAACTGCCCTGCAACAACCCCCCAAATGGTATGTGCAGCAGTCGGGATAAAATTGATGGCTACCCAGCCGCCGCCGTTATTTATTTTTCCCATCAAAATCATGTCCATCCAACTGCCAAAATTATGGTCTTTTACAAATGGCTGGTTGTAGCCTTCGAGTGGAAATGTGCGGTATACAATTTCGGTAAGAATTAACAACCCGATTGAAACTGCAATCTGAACCGGCCATTTGTAACGCATTAAAAAGTAGGCAATGATAATGGTTACAGAAAGTTGCGAAAGTACATTCCACAGTTCCCAAACCAGTTTTTTGCTGTAACCGCAATGTAAACCAACCCCAAATGCAAGCAAAATAATGCTGCGCTGAATAATGTGCCTTGTTATTTTGCTTCTTGGGTCGCCCATTTTGATTCGTTTTACATACGAAAATGGCATTGCAACACCCACTATAAACATAAAGAAGGGTTGTATTAAATCCCAGAATCGCAATCCGTTCCACGGGTGGTGATGAAATTGCTGGAAAAATGGTTCGAGAAAAGTGCCGACAATTGGTTCTTTTACAAGGACACTCCAAAGCGCAGTGCCCTCTGCCACAAGCAGGAACATGGTTATTCCCCTGAAAAAGTCGAGCGACAATAAACGACCGCCTGCAAAACTGATTTTGTTATTTTCCATTTCGATCTGGAAATTTTAATTTAGTTTTAAGTTTTTAAACATACTTAAACCGCTTGATATTCTTTTTTGGTGTTTTTTCAAATTCCTCTTTCACAATCTCAAACTGGCTGATTTGCTCGTATTTTGGGAGGTCGTGATTTACTTTTTTGCGGTTTTCCTCCATTATCTCCCCAATTGCATCGCCGGCAATATTTTCGGTTTTTATAGCCTCCAAATCGGGATAAACCAGTGCAACTAGTTTTCCCTCGCGCTCGGTAACCACACACTCCGCAACAAACGGGAGATTAGTAATTTTTGCCTCTATTTCCTCAGGATATATATTTTGTCCAGAAGCGCCCAGGATCATGTTTTTCGAACGGCCTCTTATGTATATAAAGTTGTTTTTATCGATAATTCCCAAATCGCCGGTTTTCAGCCAACCATCGTCTGTAAATGCTTCGCGGGTGGCTTCTTCGTTTTTGAAATATCCCAGCATCACATTTTGGCCTTTCACCTGAATTTCGCCCACAACATTGTAAGGGTCATCAGAGTCAATGCGAACTTCCATCCTGTCAACCAGGCGACCGGCAGAAGTTAGCATTGTTTTATCCCAGGCTTCGTAACTGATGAGCGGGCCGCATTCTGTCATTCCATAGCCAATTGAGAATGGGAAATTGATGCGTTTGAAAAATTTCTCAACATCGGCGCTTAACGGGGCGCCGCCAATTACAATTTCGAAGAATCGTCCGCCAAATGTTTCAACAAGTTTTGTTCTTATTTTTTTGAGCAGGATATTTGAAATTCCAGGAATAGCAAGTAAAATTTTTATGGCTGTTTTTTCAAGCGTTGGGAGCAATCTTTTCTTGTAAATTTTTTCAATTATTAGCGGTACCGAAAGAACCAAATGAGGTTTCACTTCTCCAAAAACTTTTGTGATCAACGCAGGTGTTGGCATTTTACTGAGGAAGGTGATGTGACAACCCACCGACAACGGAAATAAAAATTCGAAAAGCAATCCGTAAACGTGTGCCATAGGCAAAAACGAAACAATTTGATTGCCTGGTGTCAGTGGCATGTGCTCGCGGGCATAAACAATGTTCGATACCAGGCTGCGCTCCGGAATCATCACTCCTTTGGTAAAACCCGAAGTGCCTGATGTGTAAGAAATAATGCAGGTTTCTTCGGGCTGCCATTCCTGAAAGTTAAAACCTGTTTTTTTCAATGGGTTTTGTTCGTAATATTGAAACGAATCTTTGATTTTGTACTGAATATTTTCATCTTTTGCCTTGTAAAGCGAAAAATCTTCAAGAACAATAATGGCAAGCACATTTGGAAGCGAATCAAGTTCAACTTTGTCAAGCAGCGATTTGGCCCCAATTACAATTTTCGATTCGGAATGATTAATGATGTGGTTGGTATCATTTTTATTAAAATCTGGTAATACCGGCACTATTACAAGCCCCGAAGAAACAGCCGACAAAAAAGTTGCGCCCCAGTTGGCAGAGTTTCTGCCCAGAACAGCAACCTTATCACCCTTTTGCATTCCTGTTATCTGATAAAAAAGTTGAAGCGACATGATGGTATGCGCCACCTCGCTGTATTTGAAGTCTTTCCCTTCGTAATCGGAAAAAGCGATTTTCTCCCAGTTGTTTTGAAATGATTGATTGTACAGTTTAGCCAGTGATGATTTTTCCATAATGGTAAGTTTAAATTGATTGACCTAAATTATAAAAAAATAGGATATGGTAATTTGATATATGAAAAATGGATTGAATAAAAACCTGACAGATTAATGTATTAATATTTATTAACAAATGTATAAAATATTGGATAATAAGTAAATATGATTTATTTTTATATAATGTTCATACATAAATTAAAATAAATGAACAAAAAAGGATGGTTATTTTTTATAAAATCGAACAATTTAAAAATGAACAGTTATCAAAACAATTAAAAATAAAGATTATGAAAACAATGAAAACAATTTTCGCAGTAGTCATTTCAGGTTTAATCGGAAGCAGTGCAATGGCATCCGGAAATTTAAGAGTTAACATTGCATCGGGTAGTAAAGATTTGGCAGAAGTGAAAATTTCGAACGTTAAAATGAGCACGTTTGAAATAGATGTTAAAGATGTTTACGGTGAATTAATTTTTTACAAGGAAACATCAACTCCTGCAACTACCTACAAACAAAATTATGATTTCTCGCGTCTTGAAGACGGAACTTACTTTTTTACAGTGAAAATTGACAATGAAACAAAGGAAACCAAATTCAACATCGAAAAAGGTCAGTTAAAAGTTGTTGAAGTAAGTAAAGTAATTGATCCGGTATTTGTGATGGACGACAAACAGTTAAAGATATCGTACCTGAATTTTAATCAGGAAAATACAAGCGTTTTTGTGTACGATCGCAACAGAAATACCTTGTACGAAAAAGATTTGAAATCGGATTTTGTTACACAGCACGGTCTCGATTTTTCGAAAGTTCCAAGTGGAAACTATGAAGTGGTTTTAGCAAGTGGAAACGGTGTTCATAGTTATGATGTTCGTATAGATTAGATTTAAGGTAAGGTTAGTAGTTTGAAAAGCGGTCTTGGTTAAGATCGCTTTTTTGTACTTATATAAAGTCATGGTTTGACTCCAAGACAAAAAAAACCGGCCCTACCCGGAACCGGCTTTCAATTTTTATGGGGTGTGGCGAATTCCGACTCGCCATTTAATATCTCGGTTCGGAAACCATGTCGCCTATTCTTTAAACGCCTCAATCAAAATCTCCAGGATTTTCTTACCTGCTGCGGCAACACTGGTGCCCGGGCCAAAAATGGCAACCGCTCCGGCATCGTACAAATACTGGTAATCCTGCGCCGGAATTACTCCCCCGCAAATTACCATAATATCATCGCGGCCCAGTTTTTTCAGCTCTTCTATAACTGCCGGGACCAAGGTTTTGTGGCCGGCTGCAAGCGATGAAACACCCAGAACATGCACGTCGTTTTCAACAGCCTGTTTGGCAGCTTCTTCCGGAGTCTGGAACAGCGGTCCCATATCCACATCGAAACCGAGGTCGGCGTAACCGGTGGCAACTACTTTAGCTCCGCGGTCGTGGCCATCCTGGCCCATTTTGGCAATCATTATCCTTGGCTGGCGGCCTTCCATTTCTGCAAATTTTTTCGCCAGTTCCTGAGCTTCCTTAAACTCGTCTTTTCCTTGTGCTTCTGATTTGTACACGCCTTCTATCGTTCTGATTACTGCTTTATAACGTCCTGCCACTTTTTCGCAGGCATCCGAAATTTCACCCAAAGATGCACGTTTTTTTGCTGCATCAATCGCCAGTTCGAGCAAATTGCCCTTACCTGTTTCGGCAGCTTTTGTAATGGCTGCCAGAGAAGCTTGAACTTCGGCTTCATTGCGTTCGGCACGCAGTTTTTTCAATCTTTCAATCTGCGATAAACGAACGGCTGTATTATCGATTTCAAGAATATCAATTGGGTCTTCTTTTTCGAGGCGGTATTTGTTCACACCCACAATGGTTTGGGTTCCGCTGTCGATTTTTCCCTGGGCACGGGCAGCAGCCTCTTCGATGCGCATTTTCGGCACACCGGTTTCAATGGCTTTTGCCATTCCACCCAGTTTTTCAACCTCTTCAATCAGCGCCCAGGCTTTTTGTGCAAGCTCGTGTGTAAGTGTTTCAACATAATACGAACCAGCCCACGGGTCAACCGACCGGCATATTTCCGTTTCCTGCTGAAGATAAATTTGCGTATTTCGGGCAATTCGTGCTGAGAAATCGGTTGGTAAGGCAATTGCTTCGTCGAGCGCATTGGTGTGCAGACTCTGCGTGTGGCCCAGCGCTGCTGCCATTGCTTCAATCGCAGTACGTCCCACATTGTTGAACGGGTCTTGCTCGGTTAACGACCAGCCCGATGTTTGCGAGTGGGTGCGCAGCGCCATCGATTTCGGGTTTTTCGGGTTGAACTGTTTTACTAATTTGGCCCAAATCATTCGTGCTGCTCGCATTTTGGCGATTTCCATAAAATGGTTCATGCCGATTGCCCAGAAAAATGAAAGACGCGGTGCAAAAGCATCGATATCCATTCCTGCGTTGATTCCGGCACGCAGGTATTCCAACCCGTCGGCCAGCGTGTAAGCCATTTCAATGTCGGCAGTGGCGCCTGCTTCCTGCATGTGATATCCCGAAATTGAAATTGAATTGAATTTCGGCATATTCTTCGAAGTAAACTCAAAAATATCGGCAATGATTTTCATTGAGAACTCGGGTGGGTAAATGTAAGTGTTACGTACCATAAATTCTTTCAGGA
>JBBIVS010000139.1:6385-8535 GCA_037439605.1 Draconibacterium sp.
GTTACGATATAAAACGCCAGAACCGGCAAAACAGCTCCGTTCATGGTCATTGATACCGACATTTTATCGAGCGGAATCTGGTCGAACAGGATTTTCATATCGAGAATTGAATCGATGGCAACACCAGCTTTTCCAACATCACCAATAACACGCGGATGGTCGGAGTCGTAGCCGCGGTGCGTGGCAAGGTCGAAAGCCACCGACAAACCTTTTTGTCCGGCGGCCAGGTTGCGGCGGTAAAATGCGTTTGATTCCTCGGCTGTTGAAAAACCTGCGTATTGTCGGATGGTCCAGGGCTGCATAACATACATCGAAGAATAAGGACCGCGGAGGAAGGGTGCTACGCCGGCAGCAAAATTCAAATGTTCCATGCCTTCCAAATCTTCCTTGGTGTAAACCGGTTTAACCGGAATCTGTTCCGGCGTTTTCCAGTTGATCTCTATTTTGTTTTTGGCAACCCATTCAGCGGTATTTTCCTGCTGTGCGGTCGCTTTTATGTTGATGTCTTTGAAATTTGGTTTCATATTTTTTTGTTTTTAACACGAAGACACTAAGTCACGAAGGTTAGAAATAGCCATTTATTTTTCTTTTAATTCCTTCTTTTATTAGTGATACATTAAAGTTTATAAGATATCCTAACTTGAAGTCGGCAAGTTTCATGTAGGTTAAAACCTGAACTTCATGAACAGGTAACAAACATTCGACTGCTTTTAACTCAATTACAATTGTTTTTTCAACCAGTAAATCAATTATAAAATCTTTTTGAAGTTGTTTCCCCTTATAAATTACCGGAAGTTTAACTTGTTTTTCGACAAAAAGGCCACGATTTTCTAATTCTTCTACAAGACAAACTTCATAAACTGATTCAAGCAAACCAGGTCCAAGTTCAGAATGCACCTCAAATGCTGCCTGAACTATTTGATTTCCAATTTTCTCTATTTCAATTTTTGAAATCATTTTTGTGTCTTTGTGTCTTTGTGTTTAAATATTTAGTAATGTTTGATACGCTTTCAACTCTTCCAGAATATTGCTTTTCATACTGATGAAATTGGTGATTCCCTGTTCTTCCAGTTCTTTCTGACAGGCAGGGGCACCGGCAATCACGAAAACTTCTTTCTTCAGCAGTTTTGCTGTTTCAGGCGCCAGTTCAGCATATTCTTCATCTGAACTGCAAAGTACAACGATATCGGCTTTGGCTTTTTTAGCTGCTTCAACACCTTCTTCAACAGTTGCAAATCCGTTATTGTCGATTACCGTAAAACCGGCAACGGCAAAAAAGTTACAACTGAATTGAGCGCGTGCCTTGCGCATGGCGAGGTTTCCGATGGTAAGCATAAACGCAACCGGGCGCTTATTGGTTTTCGAATAAACATCGGTGGTGTAACGCAGCGCTTCAAAAGCCTGGGCTGCGCGATATGGTTTCAGCGTTTCAACTTCGGCTCCTTCTTCAGTTAAATCAATGGGTTCGAAAAGAGAGCCATCAAATTCGGCTGAAATTTTTTCATTAAAATTGGGAAACTGGTTGGTACCCAGGAGATTTTCGCGGCGCAATGCAATGTTTAAATCGCGTTTGGCAGCCATTCCTTTTATTTCATTCTGAATAAAACCTTCGCGGAAGGCGTCAATAAAACCACCTTTTTCCTGAACCGTCAGGAAAAGCTTCCATACATTTTCAACCAGCGAAGCAGTCAGGTTTTCGATGTAATAAGAACCGGCTGAAGGATCGGAAACTTTATCGAGGTATGATTCTTCTTTTAAAAGAATTTGCTGGTTGCGCGCAATGCGTTCTGAAAAATCGGTTGGTTCTTCGTAAATGGCGTTAAAAGGTAAAACCGTGATAGAATAAGCACCACCTAATGCCGCCGACATCGCTTCGGTTTGGGTGCGGAGCATATTTACATGAGGATCGTAAATGGTTTTATTGTACCGGCTGGTTTCGCAGTGGGCAATCAGTTTTGCAGCGCAATCGCTTGCCGGATAGTAAGCTTTTACAATTTGCGCCCAAAGCAACCGGGCTGCACGCAATTTGGCAATTTCCATAAAATAGTTATTGCCAATGCCAAAATTGAATTCGATTGTTTTCGCCACATCGTCGATGTTCACTCCGAGTTCGGTAAGTTGGGTTAAATACTCAGCTCCCTGCGCGAGTG
>JBBIVS010000140.1:0-8523 GCA_037439605.1 Draconibacterium sp.
CTTTGCTCCTGGCTGGTACCATCGCGTTGCAGCGGATTCTTTGAGTTACAGTTGTTCGACATTTGCCTCTTTTATTGTGGTATATCGGTTCCTTCGTTTAAATAGTAGGGGTAAACAATATTCCGCCTGTTGTTGGTGGCAATAATGGTGTAATCAATCCTGATTTCCACCAGGCCGTTTTCATTGTCTTGATTGTAAGTGATATCATCGGTTTTAATGCGTGGTTCGAAGAAGAGAATTGCACGTTCAATCTGGCCGCTCATTCTTTGGGCGAATGAAACATTCAGCGGTTCAAAAAGCAAATCTTCCATGTTTGCACCATAATCGGGCTGCATCACCCTTTCTCCTTTTATTGTTGAAAGCAGAATAATCAGGCTTTGTTTAATATCTTCTTCCTCATCAACCATTTGCACACCGTGGTCGCCCCGGGTAAAAACGGGGGGGAAAGACCATCCTCTTCCGAGAAATGAATTTTCGTCTATCTTAATTTTTCCCATTTATCCTATCATTACTGTTGGTTCACCTACTGCTGCCGAAGCTCCGCAAATAGCGGAATCTCCCACCCTGATTGCCGGTTTTCCACCTATCAGAACTGTTGCACTCCCCATTGGAAACTGACTGACAGTAAGTGGGTGAGTGTTGGGCGGCAACGAGCAAACATGGTTATCGCCCATAACGGCTGCAGGCATTCCGCCAATCAGCACAGTCGGGCATCCCGGCCCGATAATGGTGCCGCCGTGGGTGGTTGTATCGGTAACTCTTGCTGCGGGTGGCATATCTTTTAATTTATCATTACTATCGATCCTTTTACAACAGCCTGACCGCTGGTTGACATTTCTGCCCCAGCGCTTCCTTCGGCTTTAAACTGGGCTTGTGCCTTTACATTGATATTAACACCTTCGATATTTACATCGCCGGTTGCCTTTATATTAATGTCGGCTGCACTTTCCATCTTAATTCCATCTGATGACATTTCGATTTTGTTGCCATTTTCGTCTTCGATAAGGATTTTACCTTCATCTTCGCTCAACATGATTTTGTTGCCCTTTGGCGTTTCAGTGGTCACAATCACTTTATCGTCGTCGAAAGTGAACTTCATTTCGCTGCGGCTCACGTATCCTTTAATTTTGTTTTCCTCTTCGGGCTGAATTGGTGAAGGTTTGGCGCTGCTGAATACCGACCCGAGAATAACCGGGTAGCGCGGGTCGTCATTCAGAAAACCCACAATCACCTCATCTCCAACCTCAGGCCTGATAACCCATCCGCGGCCATCGGCAGCATCGATTGTTGTAAGCCGTGCCCAAACACCTTCGTTTTCATTGTCGATGATTGGCAGTTTAACCTTGATTCTTTCTTCCCCTTCCGGATCCTGAATGTTAGTTACAATTCCGATTTGAAGTCCGTGAATAGCAGGAATCAGGCCCGAAGCAGGTTTTTCCACAATATCATTGTAATTGTCTGTAAACCAGTCTTTATCAAGGCCAAATTCAATGTCGGTTGACCATGCCGAACTACCTGACATGCGGTGCGCGATTGCAGAAACAAAGGCTACCCCGTTGAAACGTTCACCAAAACCCACCAGTTCAATCACATCTCCTGGTTTAATATCGCTGAAACCAACTATTTTGACCTTACCTTTTATTTTAGACAAACGGCTCCGCATCAGTTTTGCATCCGACCACGCTTTTAGTTCGTCATCGGCCACTTTACCCGAATGTTGCAATGGCAACTCTGCCAAACCAATCACACCGGCCAAATCGGAAGCAGAAAAATTTCCCTGTTCGGTAAACCCGGGTTCTTCGGCTTCACCTTCAACAATGGCCTGGTCAGTAAAATTCCATGAGCTGCTTTTCACTGCTGTAAACTGGTCGCGGGCATCCATTCCGGCTTCAAACTCATAAACATTTTGTCCGTAGGCCAGTTCGAGAACCGGATCGGCAGAAAGGTCGGGCGCTTTTACTGTCATTTTCCCGTCGTCAACAAAAACAAGTTTTCCATTCACTTCGGCACGCGAAACGAGAAAATCCCAGTCGGTGGCATGATGCTGAATCATTTCCTTGTGGGTAACACCGGTTGCTTCAACCTCTGAATGAAGACCATATCCGTTAATTATTTCCTCGATTATTTCGCTGTCCTTCATCTCTTCGAAAAACTTACTTTTCCGTCCGATGGTCATTTTTACACTCTCATCTTTCAGTTCGATATTTAAAAAAGAAGGTTTGTCTTTCTTGGTCTGAATGCTGTGCTTTGTGATTATGCCTTTAAAAATGGTGCTTTCATCGGAATGGTAACCTGATTTGATTTCAATTTCGTTACCCGGAACAAACAGACTTCCCGAGCTGACTTCAAAATCTTCCATGGGCACGCTTCCGTCAAAAATGGCGATCCTTGCGGTTGGTATTTTATTCACCGATTTAACGACAAAAATAGTATCGATGCCAATTTCACCGCTCACTTCCTGACCGTTCGACAAGATTGTGAAAGTTGCAAGGTCGGTTTCCGCTTGCGTGGGTATGATTCTTGAATCAGCCATTATTTTACTTTTCAACCGGAGGAAGCACAAGCTGCGTTCCTGCCTTTAATTTCCTGAAATTATTAATGTTGTTAACGCGGGCAATTTCAAGGTAATACTTTGAATCGCCGTAAACCTTTTTGGCAATCAACGGAAGAGTTTCACCTTCGTTTACCAGTCTGAAATGCGTGAGGTCAGGCGATTGCCGCCTTGCAAACGCAGCCTGTTCCTCGCGCGAAACTGTTTGTACAAACGTAGCATTTATGTTGGCCCGTAAAGGCGCTCCCGAAGAATGAAAGAGTTTGTAGGTAACTGTCGCCCTTTCCATTACGCCATAAAAATGGAACGTTCCCCAGCTTAATTCCAAATGGTTTGTGCGGTGTTCTTCGCCCACATACATTTGGGTAATTTGCATAAAAGCATTGATTTGCTCCTGCACATATCCAACCTGGCCAACTTTCGGATTTAAATCAACAGAAGTACCTCCAACTCCTGAAACACCTGTTCCATCAAAAAGAAAATCAAAAGAAACCGAATTTGATGGTTGCCCCATAAAAGATTGACTATCTGCAGTTCCGCCAATTGACCTCTGTGGAGAATAGACAGTGCCAAAATTCTCGCTGAACGTATTTGGATTGTACATCACCTGAAACGTATCCCCGGTTTTATTCTGAAAATTTTCATCGCTGTACGCAATAATCGTCAGCTTCGCCACTTCCGCCAATCCATCGAATAAATTCAGTAAACTCATCAGCGTTCCTTTTTATCGTTAATTATCTGAAGCAATGCATCAACAGTTTCAGCGCAACAACCTTTTTGTTCATTCCTTTGAGGACTTGCTTCACTCCCGTTTCTTTCACCGTTTTTGCGGGGCGAATCGTCAACAGTAGCCCTGATTACCAATTCCCTGATTTCAATCATATACCAACATTTACATTTACGCTTGCAGCAAAATTTAAGGCAATGGATGTTACATCAATCCGCCTGAAATACTGGTATGCAAACTCAACCGTTTCAACAACAATTGTACTTTGTTCAGCATTGAATTCCGATATGTCCCATTTTACCGGCCAGGCCTTTATAAAATTCCAGGCCTGAATCGGGATGTGATCGCCATTCAGTAAAATAACTGTAATGTCGTTCGCTTCGAAAGCATAATTTTCAACTGAATCCTTAAACCACTGCATCAACTGCGAACCAATTAACATACCCCGTTTTAACACCAGGTTCTGGTAGGTAACCGGATTGGGCAGTTTGTGTTTAAACCGGTTTTCGCCTCCTTCGTGATACTCTTCAATACCGATTTCGGCATTGATTCCTGAAACCGATTGAAAACCAATATCAGGAATGCCCGGATATTTCAGCAATAAGCCTTCAAACCGAACAAAAAAATGAAATCCGACCGGTGGATAAAAGAATGCCATGAATTAATTGATTTACAGACGTTAATTATTACGAAAATTCGATATTCAGTCCTTCGTGGGCAAGTTCGATACTTTCGATTGCCACTTCGTTTCCGGTGGAATTCAGCGACGGGCCTTCCACTTTACATGGATAAGCGTTTTTCACCTTCCACGAAACCACAGGTGCATGCTCCTCGTTCAGCAGCGAGATGGTCAAATCCCTGCGCTCGATGCTGTTTAATTTAACCGTGTTGAGCCACTGGAAAAATTCGTTGTCGCCCTTAAACATGCCACGTTTCAATGTTATATTTGAATACTGCGGAATTCCGGGCATTTTGGTAACCTGATATTCGAGAGAACTGCCCTCGCGATAATCGATATTTTGCAATTCAACAGTCAATCCTGAAACTTCGGTAAAACCAATTCTTTGTCCGCCCCATTCAACCTGGAAATGGAAAACTGTTACTGGATAATTGATAGCCATAATTTTATTTTTTTAAGTTATTGTTTTTAATGTTAATGGTTTATGATTCCTGCAATTTATGTGAGAATTTCAGGATAATGAATTCAGCCGGACGCACTGCAGCAAGCCCGATTTCAATATTCAGCCTGCCTTCCAGAATATCGAGGGCGGTCATTGTTACACCAAGCCCGACTTTTACAAAAAATGCGTCTTCAGTTTTAGCACCGGCAAGAGCGCCGTCTCTCCACAAGGTGGTCAGGAAATTCTCAATCATTGTTTTCACCCTGAGCCATGTATTTGCATCGTTGGGTTCGAAAACCACAAATTCGGTGGCTTTTTTAACCGATTCTTCAATGTAAATGTAGAGCCTTCTTACGGGTACATATCGCCATTCGTTGTCGTTTCCGGCCAAAGTGCGGGCGCCCCAAACAAGGGTCCCTTTTCCGGCAAATACGCGTATGGCATTAATTGATTTGCCTGTTGAAGCATCAACATTCAGCAATTCCTGATCTTCATGTGTAATTTTTATAACCGGACCAACAACCGAACGAACACCAACATTGGCCGGAGCCTTCCAAACTCCTCGTTCCCTGTCAACCCGTGCATAAATACCGGCAATTGTTCCGCATGGCGATAATTCAACATAAATCTTTTTGATTTCGGCCAGAATTGCCCGGTACAAACTTGGTTGCGAGGCGCTTAACGCACTTAATGTTTGTCCCTGCACATTAGCGATGGTTGCAGCGACCCCATTTTCGGTGTGTGCATCAACATCGACAACCGATTCGTTGTAACCATAATTAAGCACTGTATTTAAATTGGGGTAGTATGCAGCGCCATATTTCAGATTATCGGAGCCGATTGCTGTGCGGAATGCACCAATATTGGTCCCGTAAACATCGGCAATGGTAAACCTGTCCTGTAATTTGGCACAATGCGCCAGCGAAGCGCTGATAACCGAACCATACGCATTTACATCAGCCAAAGCATGTGCATCGGGAAAAACAAGAAGTGTTGGTTCGTCAACGGTTTCGAGATGAAGTATCCCTTTAGTCAATCCGGTGGAGTTGTTGGCAGGTGCAGTAACTGCATCGCTGTAACTCCCAACCGACATGATGTAGCACGGGCCGCCTCCATTGTTGTAATACATCTGCACCTGGTAGTACATTTTGTAAACCGAAGGTGTTGCCAGCGAAGCCGTAATCTTCCTGTCGGTCAGTACATTATTTGAATCGAGGGTATCGGCAATAGTAACCGAAATGTTTTCATCGTTCGGGCCGCCAAAAATTTCCTCATATTCCAGCAACGAACTGATTCTGGTTGCCTTGAAAAGGAATCCGGTATCATCCCCGTTTTCCGTGGCGCGTTCAGTGTACCCGATAAAAGCGGGTATGGCCGTTTCCACACCTGCTATCGAAGCAGGCAATGTCGAGATCTCCTGAATATAGACCCCCGGTGTTTTGTAATTTGCCATATTATCTGTTTTTATTTTTATTGATTCTGAAAGTCCTAAGATTCCTGCAATTTGTGAGAGAATTTCAGGATGATGAATTCAGCCGGGCGAACAGCAGCCAGACCAATTTCGATGTTCATCCTTCCTTCGAGAATATCAAGCGCTGTCATTGTTTCGCCAAGTCCCACCTTTACAAAGAATGCCTGTTCGGGTTTTGCACCTGCCAGCGCACCATCTCTCCACAATCCTGTAAGGAAGTTTTCAATCATGGTTTTTGTACGTAACCAGGTGTTGGCATCGTTGGGTTCGAAAACCACGAATTCAGTAGCTTTTTTAACTGATTCCTCAATAAAGATGAATAACCTGCGAACCGGTACATACCGCCATTCGTTATCGTTGCCAGCCAGGGTTCGGGCGCCCCAAACAATTACGCCTTTTCCTGCAAACTTCCTGATAACGTTGATTGATTTACCGCTTGTGGCATCCACATTCAGGTTTTCCTGCTGTTCGTGGGTTACCATTACCGACGGGTCTTTTACCAACCTTAAACTGACATTGGCCGGAGCTTTCCAGACGCCGCGTTCAAAATCAACTCGGGCATAAACACCAGCCATTGCAGCCGAAGGATATAATTTTACTTCAAAGGTTTTACTGATTTCCTTAACAATATTGTTATACAGCGTTTTATCGGCATTTGCGCCGTTAGAACCACCGGTAAGGGTTGCACCTGAAAGTGTGATTCCGGAGCCTGAACCGCTGTCTGTATAAGCTAGGGCCACTGCATTTCCGGCGCTTCCGGGTGTAGCGGTAATCGTAATTACATTTGATGCCCGTGTTGCAGTGTAAGCCGGATCGGCAAAAGTAACAATTGCAGCATGTAACGATGTTGCCGCCTGTATATTTGTTGCCCCGGCCTGCCAATCTAAGGCAGCGCCTTCAGTAAAATCATGCCCGTTAATGGTAACCACGTCATCGGCCAAAAGTGAATTATCATCGATGGTAATCGTTCCTGTTGCTGAAACAGCGATAGTACTTCCATTGAGCACATTGGTCAACGTCAATCCACCCTTAAAAGTCCCGCCGGTACGATTGTCAACAATCGATACCCCCGAATTTTCAAAATTCAATCCAATTGTGGTTTTCAGAGAAGGATAATAACCAGCACCGTATTTCAGGTAATCGGTACCAACATCGTTTCTGAAACCAATTCCATCGTCGTTAACAGTACCTCCCAAAACAGCGGCATCCATAATTGCAAACCTGTCCTGCAGTTTGTTGCATTGTGCCAACATATCATCGTTAATGGTTTTACGGTTGCTTGAACTTAATACAATGGCCTCGGGAACCACCAAAAGGGTTACTTCGTCCTCTTTTTCTACAGCAGCCAAACCTGCCTGCAATTCTGCAACATCAATGAGTGTTGAAGGATTGACTGGAATAGCTAAACTGGTGTATAAACCTACTGAAATAACATAGCACGGGCCGCCGCCATTGCCAAAATACATCACCAGATTATTATACAATGTATAAGGTGATAACTGAGTAGTTGCCGCAACAGCAATGTTCGTATCAGCCTCTGCAACACTCGTTCCAGTGAGTGTCACAGTTAGTCTTTCATCGAAAGCCCCTCCGAAAATTTCCTCGTACTCAAGCAGGGATGTAATCCTTACCGGAGTGTTGGCAGCCAGGGTTTTCCCGTTTCGTACCCTTTTTTCAGTGTAACCGATGAATGCGGGAATTGCGGTGGCAACCGGAGTTACTGAGGCAGGCAACTTCGATATTTCCTCGACATAAACACCGGGAGTTTTGTAGTTCGCCATAATACTGTTTTTTAATTAGTTGTTAAAAAATTATTGTTTTTAAAATCTCATTTATATAAATACATACACTTCCGACTCCGGCCTGCCGGCAAACAATTTCTTCAATCCGTTGTGCGACGGATTTGGAAGATTGGCAACAATGGTCTGGTTGTCGGAAGTTTTTCTTAATTCAATTTTCAGCTTAGGAATTTCATAAAATGGAATTTGTTCTGCCGAGCTAAAAACCAGTGCCTGAAGGTCATTTACCAGCATATCGTAATCGAGGGCAGCAGCGGTAACCGGTGCAGAACCATTTCCGTTAATAGCATCAATTAATTCAGCAGCAGTGGCGGCAGCAGTTGCCCCTTTGTTAAAATCGGTCCCTTCGGTGAAATTAACTCCGCCAATTTGCAGGGTATAGCCTGATACTTCATTATTAATTACAGTTACTGAAGCCTGGGCTGAGACTCCGGCAGTTCCGATGGCAAGGGTTTCGCCCGATAATACCATTGCCGGAAAAACTCCTCCTCCGGAATAATCAAGCAAAATTGAATTTCCACCAGCACCGGCATTTTTAGCTGTCAGTTGAATACTGGCATAAATCCTTTGAAAGTTGTTTATCTGATAAGGAGAACCATTAACAGAACCTGAATCGTTGATTGTCAGCGAATCGGTAGTGAGGTCTATATTTTTGCTTTTATTTACGACATAGTATTTCCAAAATGTTTTGGCTCCGCTAAACTGAAGTTTGTATTCCTCTGTATTTCCATATAAATGGTTCGAAACCGAATCGTAAACAAGTTCAACAATTCCCAGAATATTATCTCTTTCGAGTTGTTCATCCGCATAAATTTTCTCCGATTTAAGAGTTATGGTATCGGATTCATTTCTTA
>JBBIVS010000141.1:0-234 GCA_037439605.1 Draconibacterium sp.
TATATTCGAAGGAAAGCTGGCATACGAACCTTATAAATTTCTCGGTTTTGCAGTGGCATACAGGTTTGATACCAATGTTAAAAAATATGAAGACGAAGTAGCTCAAAGCGCCGTTTTTGACATAACCGGGAAAGCAGGGTACAAACGTTTTAAAGGATTGTTGCGCACAAGGTTTACCAACGATACCGATGGCGGAGATGTTCCGTGGGAATCATTTTATTTCAGGCCCCGTGC
>JBBIVS010000141.1:244-8518 GCA_037439605.1 Draconibacterium sp.
AAATTGACTTACAACTTAAAAGGAAAGAAAGTGGAACCCTACGTCAGTTACGAGGTATTTCACAGTTTCAGGGAAAAAGAGTATTATAAAGGTCGCTTCGATGCAGGTTTTAGCCGTAAATTCAGTAAAAAACATGAATTAGGAATTTATTACAGGTTAAACGATTATTATTCAGAAAGAAGCTCAATTCACATTATTGGTATCGATTACGGGTTTAAGTTTTAACCCTTTTTCATTTATCTGAAATTTTGTAATTTGCAGCAATTTTACTGCGACTTACAAACCGTTTTAACCATTAATTGAGCTAAAAAAAGATGAATTTTCAGGCAAAATCCAAGGAAGAACTTTTGAATGAATTGAACGAACTGCAACAAAAATACAATTCCGTTATCGCGTTATATGAAAAAAAAATCGAAGAAAGCAGGCAAACCGAAAAAATACTTCGCGAGAATGAAGCAAACATTAAAGCCATTATCGAAAATTCTCTTGAAAGTGTGTGGTCAATCGATACAAACTATAAAATACAGTATGTAAACGAAGTATTTGCAACCTCTTTTTATCAAACATTTGGAGCCCATTTACAAAAAGGTGTAAACATCCTCGAATCTTTGCCGCCCCAACTTCGAACTATCTGGAAAGAGCGCTATGACAGGGCATTTAACAATGAACATTTTGTTTTTAACGATAAAATCGATATTGAAAGCCGTTCGATTTATATTGAAGTTGCAATGAATCCTATTGTGATTGACGATAAAGTTGTTGGGGCATCGTTTTTTGGGAAAGATATCACCCACCGAATGCGGGCTGCTGAAGAACTCCTTGAAAGTGAAACCCGTTTTAAAGCGCTTCATAATGCTTCCTTTGGTGGAATTGCCATTCATGATAAGGGAATTATTCTTGAATGCAACCAGGGTTTATCTGATTTAACCGGTTACAGCCAGGAGGAGTTAACCGGAATGAATGGTTTGTTGTTAGTTGCTGAAAAATCGCGTGAACTTGTATTGAATATGATTTTAACTGGTTACGAAAAACCTTATGAAGCTGTCGGTTTGCGCAAAAACGGAGAGGAATTTCCGGTACGTATTGAAGCAAGGAATATTCCGTACAAAGGAAGAATGGTAAGAACTACTGAATTCCGGGATATTACCGAACAAAAGCAGGCAGAAGAAGCTTTTTGGGAGAGTCAGACCAACTTTAAGGCGCTTTTCGAAAAAGGACCAATTGGAGTTGCTTATCATCGGATGATTTACGACGACTCAGGCAAACCTGTTGATTACTATTTCCTCGACGCAAACCAGAGTTATCAGAAAATTACCGGGGTTAATCCTATCGGGAAACTTGTAACTGAGGCATTTCCGGGTATTGAAAACGATCAGTTCGACTGGATTGGCACTTATGGCGAAGTGGCAAAAAACGGAAAGGAAATCAGGATACAGCAATATTTACAACTTAACGATAAATGGTACGACTGCGTTGCCTATCAATATAAACCCGATCATTTTGTAGTGGCCTTTTTTGATATTACCGAGCAAAAACGCACTGAAGGCACTTTAAAAAGTTCGGAAGAACGCTTGAAAATATTATTCAATTATGCACCTGAAGCTTACTATTTGAGCGATTTGAAAGGAAATTTTGTCGATGGCAATTTTGCGGCCGAAAAATTGCTTGGTTACAGCAAAAAAGAACTTATAGGAAAGAATTTTCTCAAATTAAACCTTTTGCCTCGCAAATATTTATTAAAGGCCACTAAATTATTGATGGCAGGTTTAATGGAGAAGCCTACCGGGCCCGATGAGTTTGTGTTAATCAGAAAAAACGGTTCAAAAGTTACGGTCGAAATCACAACACATCCTGTTATAATTGAAGGGCAAACCCTGATATTAGGAATTGCCAGCGATATCAGCGAACGCAAAAGGGCAGAAAAATCGATGAAGGAGGCTGCTGAAAACTGGAAACGTACATTTCAGGCCATGCATAGCGGGATAGCGCTGCTCGATGCAAATCAAAGGATAATTCAAACCAACAGGGCTTTTCAGAATTTTGTAAATTCCAGCGAAAAAGAACTTCATGGACAATTTTGCTTCCCTTTTGTTTTTGGCAAAGAAATCCCTGCCGGAAGCAATCTCTTTGAAATGATGAAAATTAGCAAAACCTGCGAAAAAACCGAAGTATCAATAAATGGCAGCATCTTCGAAATACTGATTGATCCGGTTTTGGATGCTAATGAAAAAATTAAAGGAGCTGTTTTGATTATGAATGATATTACGCAGCGGAAACGCGATGAAAATATTCAGCAAATTTTATACGAAATTACCAATGCAGCGACAATTGAAAAATCATTGAGGGAGCTTTTGATAGTTGTTCGCAAGGAGTTAAGCAAAGTTATTGATACCACCAATTTTTTTGTTGCCATGTACCACCCCGAAACAAATACACTGCAAAAAGTAATTTTCGAAGACGAGAAAGACGATTTTTTGGAATGGGACGCCCATAAATCTTTATCCGGACAGGTTCTTAAACTTAAAAAACCACTTTTACTGAACAGCAACGAAGAAACCCGGTTCGCTGCCGAAAACAACATCGAACTGCTGGGTTCGCCTGCTGCATGCTGGCTGGGTGTGCCATTAATTAGCGGAGAAAATGCCATTGGGGTAATGGTTATTCAGAGCTATACAAACGAAAATGCTTACAATTCGCAGGCAGCGAGGCTTTTAGTGTTAATTGCCCATGAATTGTCGGTTATTATTGAACGAAAAAAAATGATTCACGATTTGGTTGCGGCAAAAGAAAAGGCAGAAGAAAGCGACCGGCTGAAATCGGCGTTCCTGGCCAATATGAGCCACGAAATCCGCACACCCATGAACGGAATCATGGGTTTTGCCGAATTGTTGAAAGAACCTAAACTTTCGGGCGAGGAGCAGCAAATGTTTATCGAGATTATTGAAAAAAGTGGTGAACGGATGCTGAACATTATTAACGATTTGATTAACATTTCAAAAATTGAATCGGGGCAAATGGAGGTGTATATTTCTGAAACTAACATCAACGATCAGCTTGAATTTCTGCACAACTTTTTTAAACTCGAGGCAAAACAAAAAAACCTGAAACTCTTGGTTAACTGCCCGGTACCAAGCAGCAAGGCTACCATTTTAACCGACAGGGAAAAAGTTTATGCCATTTTGACCAACCTCATTAAAAATGCGCTCAAATTCACAAAAGCAGGAAGTATTGAATATGGATACCGAATAGCGGAAAACAAACTTATTTTCTATATAAAAGATACAGGAATCGGTATTCCCGAGAGTAAACAAAAATCAGTTTCCATCGTTTTGTGCAAGCCGATACCGGAATGACAAACACTTATGAAGGGGCCGGGCTGGGACTTGCCATCTCAAAAGCCTATGTTGAAATGCTCGGCGGCGAAATATGGATAGAATCGGAAGAAGGAAAAGGAACTTGTTTTTATTTTACACTGCCGGTTTTAATTAATACCGAAACTGGTCCGCGGGTGGTAAATGATATAAAGGGCGACAATGAACCCGAAAAGGTTAATGCTGTGATATTAATTGCCGAAGATGATGAAACATCGTTGTTGTATCTCAACTATATTCTGAAAGACAGTTATTTTAAACTGCTTGCTGCCAGGAATGGTTCGGAGGCTATTGAATTGTGCCGCTCCCATCATGATATTAACGTTGTTTTAATGGATATAAGTATGCCCGATATTGATGGACATACCGCGGCAAAACTCATTAAGGAATTTCGTCCCGGTTTGCCAATAATCGCCCAAACTGCTTTCGCACTAGATGAAGACAAGGAAAAATACAACGATACATTTGACGACTACATTACAAAACCAATAAAAGCTGACGAGATAAAACAAAAAATAAAAAGGGTTCTGAAGTATTCTGATTAATGTAATATTGGTAATGCGATACCCGACATTTCGGTATTGTTACAGAATGTTGAACAGCAAAGGATAGCTGATTCAATTCAGAAGGAGGAACTTAAAGCACAACTTAACAATTTAAAGTCAACCGATAAATCGCGGATTGAGGAATTACAGACAAGACTGAAGGAAATTGAAGATAAGGAAAACAGAATTCTGGAAGAAAAGAAACAACAGATTGAATTTCTTAGAAACATTACAACGGGATATCCTGTAGTTGGAGTTCTGGGCGATACCCTATTTCATATTTATTCAAAAAGGGGAGAATTGTCGGCTAAAGACAGGGCCGCAGTACTTACAAAAAAAAAAGAATTATATGAGGATGATTATCTTAACGTTGATTCGTTTAAGGTATTCGAAACCGCTGATAATTACACTATCCATTACGGAAAGACCATCGTTCTGAGTTTAAATGAAGCGGATGCTTTGTGGCATGATAAAAATTTACCGGATCTGGGAAATGAATACAGGCAAAAGATTATCAATTCTATTACAAAGTCAAAATACGAATACAGTTTATCCAGAACATTAAACAGAACAGGTTTTGTTATACTTGTAATTCTATTGACACGGCTTTTTATATGGCTGATTAGAATTGGAAACCGCAGGATGATGAATTCCATCAGCAGCAAAAAAGAGAAGTGGCTTAAAAAAACTGGCATACAAGGATTATACTTTTCTTAACGAGGAACAGGAATACCTGATTTTATTGTTTATTACCAGACTCCTTCGATGGTTTGTTTTCGTTAGGTTCAACCTCGGCAATTGCCAATGTGGTTTCCGGTTTGGTCATCACTTACATGCGTCCGTTTAAAGTCGGCGACCGGATAAAAATTGGCGATATTACCGGCGATGTGATTGAGAAAACGTTATTGGTTACGCGGTTAAGAACTCCCAAAAACGAAGAAGTAACCATTCCAAATTCATCGGTTTTTTCGGGCAATACAGTTAATTACAGCACTATGGCCCGAACAACGGGTTTAATAATACATACTACGGTTACCATAGGCTACGATGTCCCCTGGAGAAAAATGCACCAGGCATTGTTAAATGCCGCCGACAGGACTGAAATGCTGCAAAAAGAGCCAATACCATTTGTATTGCAAACCAGTTTAGACCATTTTTATATATTGTATCAAATTAATGGTTACACACGTGAAACAAACCGCTTCAACCGCGTTTATTCAAGTTTGCACCAGAATATTCAGGATTGCTGCAACGAAATGGGTATCGAAATCATGTCGCCTCACTACCGCGCCCAACGCGATGGAAACAACACCACAATCCCGGCTGATTATTTGTCGGCTGATTACAAAGCGCCCGGATTTAATGTGAATATTGAGAAAAGTGAATGCTAAAACGGGTATGAAAAACACTGCCGTCTAAAAATGGCTTACGTAAAAAATCTGCTGGTTGCGGTACTGACTGGTCTTGCATTTTTCTGCCCTGCTCAAAAAAAATCAAAATCAGGAAAAAACATTAACCTCGCAGAAACTATTTCTGTAAGAACCGATTTCAATAAATATTCTGATGCCCGCAAAAGTTCGGGTTGTATTATTATTATCGACAATAATCAAAAGCAGTGGATTACTAACGATACAGTTCTGATGAAAACCGAAAAACTCCCCGCCTCCACTTTTAAAATTATGAATTTGCTGATTGCCCTCGAAACCGGTGTGATAAAAGATGAAAACGAATTGTTTAAATGGAACGGCGAAAAAGATACGATAAAAATATGGTTACCGCCCTGAAACTTACAGGGACATGACAGTAAAAGAAGCGTTTGAGATATCGTCGGTTTGGGTATTTACTGAACTCGCCCAGAGAATTGGCCGCGAACGATACAGTTACTTTCTGAAAACTTGTAACTATGGAAACCAAAATCTCTCAGAACCAGGAACTGATTTCTGGAGTTTTGGCCAATTTTGTATTTCACCACTCAACCAGGTTAATTTTATTCGCGATTTGTACGATGGAAACCTGCCTTTTTCGGGGCGAAATATGGAAATCGTAAAACCGGTAACGATTACCGAAAAAGCAGAAAATTATACCATCTGCGCCAAAACCGGCTGGACCCGCGAAGATGGCGTCAATACAGGGTGGTAGATTGGTTACATTGAAACTAAAAATGGCGTTTGTTTTTTTGCAACACTCCTTTTGCAGGCCAGAAAATACAACTCGCCAACTTTTAGCCCGTGCCGGAAAGAAATCACAAAACAGGTTTTCAGGGAGCTGAATATTATCGAAGATTAAAACCGGTTGCGAACAAAATCAAAATTTCATTGTTACCATTATATCAACTTAAATCGAATAAAATGGCAAAAGTAAGCACCTATCTCAATTTTCCCCGTCAAACCGAAGAAGTGTTCAATTTTTATAAAACGGTTTTTGGAACCGAATTTAGCGAATACGGTATTATGCGTTTTGGCGATATCCCTGTATCCGAAGATATGCCATCCATTCCTGATGAAGACAAAAAACTGATAATGCATGTTGAACTGCCCATTTTAGGAGGACACTCACTTATGGGAAGCGATGCCCCCGAATCGATGGGATTTCAGGTAAATAATGGGAATAACGTTTATATAATGCTTCAGCCCGATACAAGGGAAGAAACTGACAATCTGTTCAACGCTTTATCGGCCGGAGGAGTTGTTACGCAGCCGTTGCAGGATATGTTTTGGGGCGATTATTATGGAAGTTGTACCGATAAATATGGCGTGCAGTGGATGTTTAATTACCACAAGGAATAGTTTTATTACCTGCTCTGTTCACCTGGTGACTTCAAGTTCACCTGGTGAATTGAGTACAAATTATATGCACATGAAAAAATTAAACCTTGAAAAAGAAATTAATAATTCTCCCGAAAATGTCTGGGATTCGGTAGTGAATAAAACTAAATACAACCGCTGGACAAGCGCATTTCAGGAAACCTCTCATTTCGAAGGGGGATGGAATAAGGGAGATAAAATAAGGTTTCTGGGTTTTAACGCAGAAGGGCAAAAAATGGGGATGGTTTCCGAAATTGCAGAAAGCAGGTTTCCCGAATATATTTCAATAAAACATTTGGGAAATATTTTAAACGGAGTTGAAGATTATACCAGCGATGAAGTTAAAAAGTGGGCACCATCGTTTGAGAATTATACTTTCGAAAAATTATCCGATAAAAAAACTCTTTTTAAGCTCGATATGGTTGTGCCCGAAGATTATTACGACATGTTTATGCAAATGTGGCCAAACGCCCTGAACCTGTTAAAACAGGTTAGTGAAGATTCGACCCATACAAAAATCACCATCAGTACTACAATTAACACACCTCTCGAAAAAGTATGGGAATGTTGGACAAAGCCCGAACATGTTGTGCATTGGAACCACGCTTCCGACGACTGGCATTGCCCGGCAGCAGAAAACGATTTGAGGGAAAACGGAAAATTCTGTTATACAATGGCTTCAAAAGACGGAAAAATGAGTTTCGGGTTCGAAGGTATTTTTACCCTGATAAATGAACCCGAAGCCATTCATTATTTGTTAGGCGACGGAAGAACAGTTCAGATTACTTTTACTGAAATAAACGGGCAAGTAAATGTTGTTGAAACTTTTGATGCTGAACAAATGAATTCAGTTGAATTACAAAGAAATGGCTGGCAGGCAATTTTAGATAATTTTAAACGACACGTTGAGAAGTAATTTATAAAGCTGCGGTTCATAACAATATTAATATCGTTTACCTTTGAACAAATCTAATTTCAAACAAATGAACCGACGCGATTTTCTTCATTACACAGGGGCTGCCTCTCTGATTTCAACCGGAATAATTTTTCCTGATACTTTGCAGGCATCTTTTGCATTTGCTGAATCAAATAGTTTTGACGAGCTTTTTACCAAACTGATTCAACTAAATGATGAACAGGTTCCAAAAATACTTCAGCTTCAGAACAGGGATAAAAATTGGAAACATTTTGGCGGTGTATGCGACAACTGGAAAATTTACAACCCGCATTCCTCTGCCGGTTTAATTAAAACCCTGTCGGTTTCGTATTCGTCAGAAAAATCGAAATATTACCACGATAAATCGCTAATTGAACCCATGATTCTGGCTGCAAATTACCTGCTGAAAATACAACATTCTGACGGCACCATCGATTTGCTCTCCACCAATTTTCATTCAACACCCGACACTGCGTTTGTTGTTGAACCTATTTGGTTAAGTTACCAAATAATGAAAAAGGATGAAAATGCAACACAGCTTTTGGATTTATTGAAGCAGTTTATGCTGAAAACAGGTGAAGCGTTTGTTGCCGGCGGAATCCACACACCCAATCACC
>JBBIVS010000142.1:0-1525 GCA_037439605.1 Draconibacterium sp.
CAGCAACTGGAATATAAAGTTCAGAAAAAATCGGAAGAACTGGGGCAGGCCCAAAATGAACTGATTAATATTGAACGAATTGCCTCACTCGGAAAACTTTCGCTTTCGGTGGCTCACGAAATAAACAACCCGCTTTCAGGTATTCTGGTATATGCAAAACTACTGCAAAAACAGCTCAGCAATCCAAATATCGACCAGGATAAAATTAACAACACGCTCAAGCATTTAAAGCTGATTGAAAGCGAAACCAAACGTTGTGGTGATATTGTAAAAGGGTTGCTCGATTTTTCGCGAAAAGACCAGGAAGGTTTTGAACCAAAACACCTGCACGAGATTTTAATTGACACTTTTGAACTGATGAACCACACCATGAAAATTGCCGATATTCACTTTATTTCCGACCTTTCGGCAAAAAAGGAGATGATTTCGTGCGGCCCGAACCAAATTAAACAAGCCTGCCTTGCAATTCTGGTGAATGCTACAGAAGCCGTTTCAAAAAATGGCGAAATTCTGGTCCGCACATTTAACCCCAATGAAAACCATGTAACCATTGAATTTACGGACAACGGTGTTGGCATTGCAAAGGAAGATATTCCCCATATTTTTGAACCATTTTTCTCCACCAAAGGGAAAACTACCGGTATTGGGCTCGGTTTATCCATTGTTCACGGAATTGTTCAAAGCCACAAAGGGAAAATCGAGGTGAAATCGGAGCGCGGAAAAGAAACTACATTTGCTTTAACCTTGCCATTAATAAAGACATAAGGAATATAAAACATGACAAAAAAAATATCAATATTAATTGTTGACGATGAAAGTTCGGTACGCGATTCGTTATACAACTGGTTTATTGAGGATGGCTATCATGTAGCCTGTGCCGAAGATGCAAAAGAAGCTTTGTCGGTTCTTGAAAACGAGAATTTTGATATTGTGCTTACCGATATTAAAATGCCTGGAATGGACGGGCTGGAAATGCTGAAACGGATTAAAGCCATAAAAAAAGACTCAGTTGTTATCATGATGACTGCTTTTGCAACAGTTGACACCGCTGTGCAGGCGTTGAAAGACGGCGCTTTCGACTATGTTACCAAACCTTTCGACCCCGACGACCTGTCGCACCTCATCCGCAATGCATCGAAACAAATTTCGCTGATGGAGGAAAATGAGGTTCTGAAAGAGAGGGTTGTTTCGCTCGAAAATGTGGAAGATATTATTGGCGACAGTGAAGCCATTCACAAAGTACTTCGCGAAATTGAAAGCGTGGCGCAGTCGAATGCCTCGGTGATAATTACGGGTGAAAGCGGATCAGGAAAGGAGCTGGTGGCAAGGGCAATTCATGCCAATTCGCCCCGCAGATTTTTTCCGCTGGTAAGTGTGCATTGCGGCGCTTTATCAGAAAGTTTATTGGAAAGCGAACTGTTCGGGCACGAAAAAGGCGCATTTACCGGGGCAATATATACGCGCAAGGGAAGGTTTGAAATGGCTGATAACGGAACCATTTTTTTAGACGAAATCGCAACAATAT
>JBBIVS010000142.1:1548-8487 GCA_037439605.1 Draconibacterium sp.
TCGAGTCGAAAAGTTTTGTGCGGGTTGGCGGAAATAAGGAAATTAAATCCGATTTCAGGGTGATTTGCGCCACCAACCGCGACCTGAAAACCATGGTTGAAAACGGCGCTTTCCGCGAAGATTTGTACTACAGGCTAAACGTGGTAAACATTAATGTTCCGCCTTTGCGCGAGCGAACCGAGGATATTCCGTTGCTGACAGATTATTTCATTAAGAAATATTGCACTACCATGAACCGCCCGGTGATGACCATTGAACCGGCCGCGTTAAAACGGCTTGAGGAATTCCCGTTCCCCGGCAACATCCGCGAACTCGAGAACATGATTGAACGCGCCATTGTTGTTGGCAACGGCAAAAAAATAACGCTGAAAGATCTTCCAATCGGAAAAACCGATTCAGTGCCTTCGTTTGAAAGCCTGGGCGATATTGAAAAAAACCATGTAGAGCAAATTCTGAACAAATACAACTGGAACATTTCAGCAACCGCTAAAGCGTTAAAAGTTGACAGGGTAACGCTGTACAATAAAATAAAGAAATACAACCTGAAACAGGGCAAATAACTTACAGGAAAATGAAGCCTGAAAGTATCGTAATCATTTCTTTTGGTTATTTCGAGCATAAATTTCCTTGTAATATGTGCGCCGAAGTGGAACAGGAATTCCGTGTACCCACATTTCCAAGGGAAGGGCATCTGGATTTAAGCGAATTTTTTGATCCTGCCCGAAAACAATACGATGCCAACAAGCTGCTCAAAGAAATTGACGCCCGTTTTGCAACCGATAACCAGAAAATTCTGGCTTTGTGCAATGTCGATCTTTTCATCCCTATTTTAACATTCATTTTCGGACAGGCGTTTTTAAATGGCCGCAGCGGAATTGCCTCGGCTTACCGTTTGCGAAACGAACATTACGGGTTAAAACCCGACGATAAAATTCTTACCGACCGGTTGCGAAAAGAAGTGATTCATGAACTGGGACATACATTTGGTTTGTACCACTGCACCAACCCGGTTTGCGTTATGCGATCGAGCACCTATGTTGAAGATATCGACCAAAAAGAGTGGAAGTTTTGTGCTAAATGCAGGAAGGAACTGTACCAAAATTAAATTTGTTTTGAACCACATTATTTGTTTGAATGCCCTCCTCCCGCAACAGATTTTCCACCTTTTTGTGCTCTGTATTGTAATGTGTTTCGGCCTCTTTCAGGTAATCCTGAAATTCGGGTTCGTTGCGGATATTGTCGAGCATGGGGAAATACTTTAATAAATTAACAACCTGCAGATCATTTGCCCTGTAATTCTGCTTCAGTAAACGCATATTTTCAAGCGCATTTTCCTTGTTCCCGCGGGCAGCCCAGGTGCAGGTGAGAATGAAATAAGGGAAATACCAGTAACGGTCGGTAATGGCATAGGTATGGTCGGGTGTTTTTAGTTCAGGATGAGTAATCAGTATGGTATCGTAAAAGTTAACTGTTGTTTCAAAATATTTTTCAGCTTCGGCAATATTGTCGGTTTTTAATTGTGCAAAACCATGAAGAAATCTCATATCGGGTTGTTTTATTTTCTTTACTTCAGCCAGTTCAATACCTTTTTTAAAAAAACCGGCAGCTTCACTGTATTTGTTTTCAAACAGTTTTGCCATCCCGATATAGATGTGGTACCTGGGAATTTCATCTGCCTTATCCCGATTTTGTTCACCAATCCGGTAGGTATCTTCAAATTTCAAATTGAATAATCCTGCCCATAAAAGGTTATAAATATAACCCCGGTAATCATCATTCGATAGTTGGTACCACAAGTCGGCATATTGCTTCCCTTCTTCATAAAAACCTAATGCAAACAATATTCTGCAAATATGCAAGGTGTTTCCTTCCATTTGTCTTAAATTAAGACTGGACGTATTGGAATCCAGTTCGCCCAACATTTCCTTGGTTTTTATCAATTGGGCAAACGCTATTAAGAATTCACCTGTATAGTAATAATATGCTCCCATGAAATGTTGTGCCCAGGCATTATCGGGATTGTATTTAATGGCTATTTTCAACGATTTGTACATTTCACCGGCATTGTGCAATCCGCAGTAAATTATTCCCTTTTGCAAATAGGTTTCTGAGTTTTTACTATCAAACTGAAGTGATTTTTCCAAAAATATCAGGGCCGAATCAGTTTTCCCTTTGATATTGTAAATAACACCCAGGTTTCTCCATGCGTCGGAATAAGTGGAATCGATTTCCAGCGCTTTTCTGTAAAATGTTTCTGCATTCCCGATTTGCTCCTGCGTCATTTTATAATTAACGTTAATATCACCTATTAATTCTTTTCCATGAATAAGCATCCTTGTCAGTTCAATTTTTTCGGATGGCTTTTTTTCAATTGATTTTTTTTCCTCGGGTGTAATTAAAGCCTTAATTTTAGAGGCAATATCCAGGGCAATTACAGTGTACAAATCAAAAATATTGAAGTATTTTTCGTGATACTGATGAGAGTAAATGTGCCTGTCTTTTCGGGCGTTAATCAGTTGTACCGATACAATTACAGAATCGCCAATTTTCTGGCCACTGCCCTCAAGAATATACCTTACCCCTAGTTCACGGCCAATTCGCGGTGTCGATTTTGTTTTATTATCGCGGTATTTTTCTGATGAATTACGTGAAGTTACTTTTAAGTCTTTAATTTGAGCCAGCTTATCAGTCACAGATTCTGTTAAACCATTAACAAAAAAGAGGTTTTCGGCATCCTGACTGTAGTTGATGAATGGAAGCACAGCAATCGATTTTTCTTTTGAGAAAGTACTTTTTTGGATCAGTAAAAAAACAGTCGTAATTGTTATTATCAATCCAAATACCACCCAAAGCATGATTTTCATTCGTTTTGATGATTTGGGTTTGGTTTCAGCCGGTTGTTCGTCATTTTCTATGTCCGGAGCACGGTTTCGCAATTCACCGGGAGCAATCCCAAAATATTCGTGAAAACATGTACTGAAATAGGTTGGGCTGCCAAAACCTACACGGAACGAAATTTCTGCAACAGTTAATTCTTCCTTTTGTAATAATTCTTTGCCCTTTTTCAGTCTGATCTCCCGAATAAACTGGCTAACGGTTTGTTTGCTGATGGATTTTAATTTCCGGTTCAGGTTCGAATGGCTTATATCAGCCTCATTGGCCAGTTCTTCGGGGCCAAATTTCTCGTTTGCCAGGTTGGCTTCAACGATAGTGGTTAGCTTTTGTATGAACTCTTTTGGCATTGGGAAAAAGGTTCACGTTTTTATTTTAATGTTCAGCGAACAAATAAAATTACAACAATATTGGCTTATTTACAATAGGTTAAAATACCGTTGGGCAAAATAGTTTAACAGTTATGCTTCAATCTATTGCAGACTTATTTTTTTACTCATATTTTTCCCATCAATTGTGCCCGATACAATATAAATTCCTTTTGGTAATGTTCCGATATCGAAACTTACGAGGGTGGCATTTTCAAAAGAAGCAACGTGCATGATCCTCCCCTGAAGATTAAATATTTTTAAAGTTGCCCGGTGCACAGGTGAATTACCAAAAGAAACAGTAAACAAGCCGGTTGATGGATTTGGATACACAATAAATTCATTTGACATATCAATTGTATCAGAATTGGTTACATACGCAGCCGATATTTGAGTTTCGACATTAAATTCTTCATTCATTTTTAATGATTGTTCATTTTCCCTCTTTTGTGTTTCATTCGTTTGTGGAACAAGAGCAGGAGTTTGCAGTTTATACCGGATTGTATCAAAAATACCCTGACTTAAATTGAAGTACGACCCGCTGGCAACCTTACTTAATTTCAGTGTTCGTATCATGTAGTAATTGTTACCTTCAACCGGATTAATATCTTCAAAAAAAGTGTCTTTAACCGGAGAATCAGAAATCCTGGCATACTTTTTTGTCGGTGTATCGAGTTTGTAAACGTAATATCCGATAATACTGTCATCATCCGCTTTCCAGGTAAGTATAACCGAATTATTGGGTGTTACTGCCGATTTCAGCGAATTTACAGGTCGCACAATATGCATCCGCAACGTGGGGTCGCCAAGCAAACTTGTATGGGTTCCCCTGTTGGTCAGCCCGGCATAATAATAATTGTTATTCAAAGTATTCTGAGTTGCCCGCACACAATTCCCGATGGTTTCGCCCATTCCCATTTGATGAAAAGTGTAATGCGGCCGCCCTGCCCAACAACATGTCAAAATCCAGCCATTTGATGCCAATGCTGCTCGCATGAAGTTGTTTTGTGAATCCCAGTCGCCAAACCTGCTGCCGTAAAGCGCTGTAAATACTGTTTTAGGTGTTTGGTTAACAAAGTCGTCTGTGTTTCCGAGTCCCACGCAACTTTCATACTTTCCACCGCCACATCCATACGACCAGATGTAACTGTCGTCTTTTGTGTCGGAAAAAAAATCACCTTTTTTGATATTTTGAAAATTCAGTAAAGCGCTAAAATTGCGCCATCCGCTGATTGAAAACACTTCGGTAATTCCGTTATAACTTTTTATTCCAAAATTATCATCCACAAGCGCTTGCATTTTAGGGTCGATGATTTTATGCCTGAAATTGTGGTTCTTGTCCAGATAATTTTTTAAAAGCCCTGCTTCAGATTGTGGAAATGATGGAAGATCATAGAAATCAACCCTCCCAACCGACAGAGAAATTATCTCTTTGTCGGGTAAAATACAAACATCAAATTTTCCGTCACCCGGAACATTGCAGTTTTCACTCCTGGCAGTGGTGGTACAATTAACGTAATTATCACTCCATAATTTTTCGTTTAAATCGCCATAATACATATCTGCCGGCCAGGCCCCGTCGTGTTCCACCGTATGCCCGTCGTAGGCTTTGTTTCCCGAATAGGGTACCGGTATATGCCCAAACAGAAAAACACTGTTTACATTTTCAGGGTCTGAATTGTGAAAGTCACGGATAATGCTTTTTACATAATTTACCGATGCATTCCTGTCAATATCTTTGCGAAGCACTTCCCATCCATCCCCAATCAGGTCCGACTCATATCGCCTTAATTCATTTTGCAAATCGCACGTGAATGTGCTGTCAACCAACAGAATTAACTTTCCCCGGTATTCGGTTTCCTTACATCTGATTCCGGCATTTATGTAGGTTTCTATTGGTATATAGTACTTTGCTTTAATTGCATATTCATAATTTACGCCCGGTGTCACTTCGTTATCGGTAAATGAAAGAGCGCTGACAGGAAGTGTTGCTATTGCATTACCCCAGCTATCCGAATTTTTATTCTTTCTGAAAATTAAAATGTCGAAATGTCCGGGAATCTGGTTCCAACTGAATGAAATGGCCAGGGGATTTTCAGATACTGATGTTGTTACCTGAATTACTTTTTCGGATGGATCCTCGCCAAATGCAAGCGCTGTTATAAACATACTGATCGCGAAAATAACTGTTGTTTTCATAAACTTTACATTTTGCATGAACATCTTTTTAATGCTCACATTCAATGTAAATGTATGATAACCAGTGTATTTAAGTCTAACAGCCACATCCCGAATGATACAACACTCTACTTAACCGTAACGTTGAAAACCGATGAAAATAAAAGCTGCATCCCAAATGATACAACTGAAGTATCAAACGGGGAATTTTTGCTCAAATCACATCATTCAGTGAAAAAATGAACTTATTTTTCGTGTTGTGCTGTCCGAAATATTTTTCATACTTTTACGAAGATTGTGGGCATTGAAGCTGCAACTTCATTACCCGGGTATTCAATCGACATAACAGCAACCCGGCTAAATTTTGGCAGGGTTGTTTTTTTTCAGAACGACCTTTTCCGGTCAATAAAAATTTCAATAATTAAATTTAAGAACAGAGAAATAAGTATTTTAAAATTTTCCAAAACCTTATAAAAGATGTTGTTTTATATGATTCAAATTTCCCCCAAAAAGCCCGGCGCCACATAGAAATTGCTGCGCAGAGAATTACAAGAATTGACAAAAGATTTAAAAATTTGCGCAGTGATTGAAATAATTGCGCAGTGGGAGATTTAACCGTAAGTTTTAATGGTAAAAAGAATTATCGTTTTTGAACCGGCCCCAGATATTTGTCGAGCCACCCCAGTGATTCTTTCACAAGTTCGTTGGCTGGTATAAAATGGTCCGTTTCGTACAACACTAGCTTTTTATCCTTTGCAGGCGTTCCCAGTAAATCAAACATGGGTTTTACCGAATTTTCATAGCTGTAATGCATGTCATATTTCCCGTTGAGCAAAAGGGTGGGTATCTTATTACGGATTACAAAATTTTTCTGGCTCAACTCAGGGATATCGGTTCTGGTAACCAACAAACCATGCAGACAACTTATCAGAACCTTGACCCTATCGTCGATTGCCGGCATTGCCGAAGCCCATAAACCACCCCAGCTTGCCCCAAAAACAGCAATCTTTTTGGCATCTATTTCGTTACGTGTTTCGAGGTAGTCAACCGCTCTCTTAAAGTCAATCATGAAATTATTAAATCCTTCGTTAGCGGTGGCCGGTTTGTTTTCAACATCTTTCCCACGTTCAAGGTATCCGTAAAACACAATAAACATAAGCGCACGACCATCTTTGAGGAAAAAATCAAGCCAGGAAACCTGATTCTCTATTAAATTCTCGCTCGACCCTGACAAAAACCAGTCGATTCCCGGGAATACTACCACAGTCTGAAACGGTGGCTGAGCATTTTTGGGAAGACCTAAGTAAATTACCATGCGTTTATTGTCGTACACTGTATTAATGCTGATTTTTTCGAGAGTGCAGTCTTCAAATGAATTGTCCGTTCGTTCAATACTTGCATCAAAAGGCGTTTTATCATACTTAAACTGATTTTTTAACACCTGAAATGATTCATCACTCACTGTTTTTTCGGTGTAAAAAGAGTGTGTTGCCTGACTGTC
>JBBIVS010000143.1:0-8480 GCA_037439605.1 Draconibacterium sp.
ACATTGACTTGCTTCTGAACCGCATCAATCACCCCGTTTACAAAACCGGAATCCCGCAGTTTTACAAAGACTGGACCATCGCTCCGCAGATTAAGTTTGACATCATTTGGGGATGGGATCGTTTTTCTGAAGAAGGACAAAAAGGAAACGCCACTGACAATACCTGTTACGGCCACAATGCAGAGTTTGCCTGGTTGCTGATTCATGCGCTCGATGTTCTGAACATAAATCCTGAAGTTTATGCCGACACTTTCAGAATAATTTTCGACCATACCATCAACAACGGAATCGACACCGAATTTGGAGGCGTTTATGTTGAAGGGCCGCACTTGGGTGGCGTTTATGATAAGGAAAAGGAATTCTGGCAACAGGCCGAAGTTTTAATCGGGGTGCTGGATGCTTACCTATTATTTGGCGACGAAAAATATTGGGATGCATACAAAAATGTGCACCGGTTTGTGATGGATAAAGTTGTGAACAAGGGCGTTGGCGAATGGTTTCCGTTGCTTTCCAGAAAAGGCGAACCCATCTGGACTCACATGGGACACTCGTGGAAAATCAATTATCATACGGTCAGGGCGATGGTGCAAAGCATCCGGCGCATGAACCTGCTTTTAGAAAAGAATTAAAAGATGATTAAAATAAAGAATAATAAATAAGGAATAACAAATAAGGAAGTTTGTCAGGAAATCCATGATATTGAAATGATAATGCATTACCCGAAAGATTACTTTCTTATTTTACATTCCTTATTCGATGTTTTACATTAAAACAAACAACATTTAAAACATGAATTTATCGCTGACTATTCTCGACTGGTTTATATTTACAATCGTAATTGGCGGCAGTCTTTCTTTTGGTTTGTACATGGCTTACCGAAAAAAGGCAGGTCAAAACAGTTCCAACTTTTTTCTGGGAGGCCGATCGATAAAATGGCCCATAGTCGGTGCTTCACTTTTTGCCACCAACATCGGGGCAGAACACCTGGTTGGATTGTCAGGAGATTCATACCGCTACGGGCTTTCAGCAGGATCGGTGGAGTTAACCACAGCAATCACACTGGGTTTTGCCTGTGCCATATTGTTTCCGTATTACATCAAAAATAAAATCTACACCATACCTGAATTTCTTGAAATGCGTTACAACCGAAGGGCGCGAACATTCTTTTCGGGATTGATGCTGATAATAAGTGTAATGACAAAACTTGCTTTTACACTGTTTGCAGGTGCGCTGGTTTTAAACGGTATTTTAGGATGGAACGTGATGACAACAGTTGTATTTATTGGGATTGCCGTAGCCATTTTTACCATCATTGGTGGATTTACTGCGGTAGCTTACACCGATGTCATTCAGGTGGTTATCATGATTTTTGGAGCGTCGGTAATGCTGTTTATTGGTCTTGATAAAGTTGGTGGCTGGGATAGCCTTACTGCAAAGGTTCCGGATATGATGACCATTGCCAAACCGTACGACGACGCGGTTTACCCGTTTTGGGGAATTCTGGCCACGGCTTTTTATGCAGGCATATTTTACTGGGGTATCGACCAGGTGAATGTGCAGCGCGTTCTAGCCGCCCAGGATCTGAAACAAGCCCGCTGGGGAGCCATGTTCGCCGTTCTTCTGAAAATGCTGCCGCTTTTTATTTTCGCATTGCCCGGCGTGGTTGCCTTTGCGCTGTTCCCCAATGAATTGCAGGGTGAAGAAACCAAACAGACTTTCGTGCTTTTACTCAATAAACTGCTGCCCACAGGTTTGCGTGGATTACTGCTTGCCTCGCTGATGGCTGCACTGGTAACATCGCTGATTGCAGTGCTAAATTCAGTTTCTACGCTGGTTGTGCGCGATTTTGTTGTGGAGTTCCGTCCAGATATCAACGAAAAAAAACAGGTGCTGCTTGGCCGTTACATTATTGTGCTGGTTACCCTGCTTGGATTTGGTGCGGCTTATCTTGTTTATAAAAACGAGGAAGGTTTGTACAAATACCTTCAAACCATTACGGCATACCTTGTCATTCCTGTATTTCCAGCTATTTTCTTTGGTATTGTCAGCAAAAAGGTAACATTGAAAGGTGCTGCGGCTTCAGTTTTAGTCGGGATTGTTCTGGCAACCATCTTTGTAATCGACCAGTTGATTGGCCCCGAAACCGGGAAGCAACTTTTCCCGTTCCTGCACTATTCGCTAACGCTGAATTTTGGTTATCGCGGACTTTGGGCCGAAATACTGATTACCGGCGTTTTATTTGGCGTTTCAGCATTCACTGAAAAAACAGCACCCGAAAAGCTGGAAAAAACCACAATTAATTATTCAAAAGGAATTGCAAAATTTGAAGGAATCAGCGACTGGCGCTTACATTTAATAATCCTTTCGGCAATGACAATCTTTTTGTATGTGTGGCTTTCGTGATTTTTCACCCCGGCTCCCGAAAAATCGGGAAAAGCTCTGAAGGGTAACTTTAATAACAAAATTCTTCTATCAATAAATTATTCAGCTTGATTCATTTCCTTTTGAAACTTTTTCCCCTCTTTTTTACAAATCAACTGAACAATTTGCCTGCCCGAAAGGGCTGCAATAATGGTACCGGTGAAAGGCGCTGTCCACTGCCCGATTGTGTATAAACCTTCAAGTCCAGGCAAACTGCGTAAAGGCAAATTGTCCCTCCAGTTTTCAGTGGTGATA
Source organism: Draconibacterium sp. (assembly GCA_037439605.1). GTDB lineage: Bacteria > Bacteroidota > Bacteroidia > Bacteroidales > Prolixibacteraceae > Draconibacterium. The sequence continues at coordinate 2,677 of JBBIVS010000143.1, forward strand.
TACCACCCGTCGGGGGAACCTTTCCAATTGTGGGTAAAATGGTTATAAGTTGCCGGGGTCGGCACATCCACAACTTCAACCTGTGCTTCAAAACCCGGCCAACGTTTTTCAAGCTGTCCGATACTGTAATCAGCAATCCGTTTTTTCTCAGCTTCATACTCTTCTGGGTGTTTTGACAAAGCTTCCCAGTAATCATAATTAGTGTCGTACCACACTTCAACCGCCGATTTTCCGTCAGGCGCCATTGTTTTGTCGAAACAGTGGTGAATCACTGTCAGCCATTTGTGCTCTTCGTCTGCAATGGATATTGGTTCATCGGGCTGAAAGATAATCCGGTGAGGTTCCCCGGATAAATCGCGGTTAACACCAATCATTACATGTACAATTGGTCTTACCGGTTTCCACTTGGCGTACATTGTACGGATTTTATCATTTGCATATTTGCCGCTCAGAATATCAAAAATCAGGTTGTGCCCATCGCCAGCCCAAATTACAGTATCAGCCTTCATTTCGGTGCCGTTTTCAAGAATCACACCAACAACCTTTTCGTTTTCAAAAATTAAATCGTCAACCTTGCATTCATACTGAATCTTTCCTCCAAGTTTTTCAAAATTTTTAGCGATATGCAGCGCCACTTTTTGCGATCCGCCAATGGGGGCTCCCGCCTCTGAAACACTGCTATTCATAAAACCGGTCATAATAGCCAAAGGAAAATCGGGCATCGGCCAACCTGGAGCGTCGATAAAAAACCGAACTGCCTCGCGCAAAAACGGATGTTTAAACTGTTTTGCAAAATCCTGAACCGACAACGATTTGAACTTGATAAATTTTGGAACAACATGCAAAATATGGGGCAAAAGTTTGATTTTGTCAAAAACAGTCTGAAGTTCATACGGTTTTAGCGATGCAGCTTTCATTAGGTCCCGGCCAAAAATTAAATCCAGAAACTCGCGGATTAATGGTGTATCTTCAGGCGAAATAGCTACCATCTGGTCTTCCATTTTCTTTTTGTTGGTAAAAAACGACAGTTTTTCTTCTGCACCTTCCACGTGCAGTGCAAGGTCGTGAAAATGGAACCTGAAATTCTGCGGTACGCCCAATTCCCTCCAAAGTTGGTTCAAAGGCCCTGAGACCGATCCGGTGACCATATGCATACTAATATCGAATTTGTAACCTTTCCTTACCCATGCCGTGCACAACCCGCCGGGAATATTGTGTGATTCGAGAATGGTTGTTTGATAACCGTTGAGACGGGCATAAAATCCGGCAGACAAACCTGAAATTCCAGCTCCAACGATGAGAATTGACTTTGACATTTTGGCAAAATTATTTTGATTCAGCTATTAAAATTAGGAAAGATTTTTGTGTTTTTATCTGTTATCCAAAGATAAAAATTACAGTTCGGTAAATTTTTGTATAGCAATAAGGCAAAATACCGTCGGTATATTGATTTGTTAACTTGTAATTTTGAGCAAACCGATAAAAAATATGAAAACGAAAAAAACCATTCTCAGTACAATTGTATTTTTTATCCTTTCTGTTGCAAATGTTGCAGCCGGAGTTTTCTACAATATTACCGGATACGGTGCTGTTGGCGATGGCGTAACTAACAACACAATGCCATCAATTGGGCTATTGATGCGGCAGCCAAAAATGGCGGCGGCACTGTTTTCTTTCCGGCAGGCGAATATCTTTCGTTTACCTTTCACCTGAAAAGCAAAATAACGCTGCACCTCGATAACGGAGTGGTTTTGATTGGCGACCACGAAAAAGAAGGCGTGTGTTGCGACCACGGAATTTTGATGGACGGTACTTTCAAAACCGCTTTTAAAGACGAAGACCCAAACGCCAAACACAGCATCACCGGCAGGTTGAAACTGGGAACAGAATCGAATGGCGGCTTTAAAAACATCACGGTTTCCAACTGTGTTTTCGAACATTCGCGCGGGCTTTGCATTGAAACAGCCGTCGGTGGAATTATTGAAGACATTGTAATCAACAACATTACTATGTGCGATGTAACCGACACACCTTTTTTCATAAGGTTGAATGCGCGGATGTGAGGCCCAGAATGAAATCCGGTGGGTGTTTACAGGCGTATCACCATCAGCAACCTGATTGTTTACGATGTAGGTGGCCGCCCAAAATTCCCAGAAGTGGGTGCCGGAATGGTGATGGGAATCCCCGGTCATTACATCTAGGACCTGACGCTGAACAACATCCGCATCGTGTACAGGGGTGGTGGTCCGAAGGAAGCCATCGAAAAAGAAGTTGCTGAGAATATCGACATGTATCCAGATCCTTACCGCTGGCATTCGTTGCCTGCTAACGGAGTTTATTCCAGGCATGTAAAAGGGCTGATGGTAAGCGATGTTGTACTCAGTTGTTTGAACCGCGACGAGCGGCCGGCCTTTGCTTTGGATGATGTTCATGACGCTGTTTATAACGACCTCAACGCACAAAAAGGAGAAGGCGCCCCCCAATTTATTCTGAAAAATATGAGCAACTTTTCAACCCACCCGGCGAATGGAGTTGATGATTAATAAATTGAAAAGGGAAAAAAATGGAGTTTTAATCCAATGTTGTGGAAAACAGGAATACTAAAACTTTTTTAATCTTTATCATTGAATGTTGATTGCTCTCCATATATTATTTCATAGGAATTGAATCTTTTTTCTATTTTTGAAAAAAAACCTGAATATGAAAAATCTACTGACAATCACCGTAATCCTTATTATCACAGGCCTTTATTCACAGGCCGTATCTCAAAACGTATTCCAGTGGCGCGGACCAAACCGTGACGGCAAATATCCTGAAACAGGGCTGTTCAGCCAGTGGCCTGAAAATGGCCCTCAACTACTTTGGTCGTATGAAAATCTTGGCGAAGGCTACTCGGCGCCTGTGGTTACTCCCGACAAAATTTATGTAAACGGCATTGCCGGCGGTCAAAGCCATCTGTTTTGTTTCGACCTGAAAGGTAAACTACTTTGGAAATCGCCAAACGGAAAAGAGTTCACAGGAAATGGATATGCCTCAAACTTCCCGGGGGCACGGCCATCGCCAACGGTGACCGGAAACCTGGTTTACACCTCTTCAGGCCTGGGGCGGATTGGCTGTTTCGATGCCGTTACGGGAAAGGAAATCTGGGCGGTTGAAATGGTAAAGGATTTAAATGGTTATCTGAACGAATTTGGCTACGCCGAGTCGTTTGTTACCGATGATAAACTGCTTTACTGTTTCCCCGGAGGAAAAACCAATAATATGGCGGCGCTCGACCGGATGACCGGAAAAACAATTTGGACAAGCAAAGCGCTGGGCGACACAACCCACTTCTGTTCTCCCATTCTTGTAAACCATAATTCATCTAAAATGCTTGTCTCAGTATCGCGGCGCTGGGTTTTTGGAGTTAACGCCCTAAACGGGGAACTGCTCTGGAAATATCCGGTTGCTTATAAATACGATGGCGACCATGTGAACACTCCTGTTTATGAAGCGCCTTACATTTACTGGGTTTCGGGCGACGAAAACGGAAACGGCGCTGTAAAACTCGAACTGGCTGCCGATGGAAAAAGCGTGAAGGAAATATGGAGCAATCCGCAGGTTCGCAACAGCATGGGCGGATTGATTGTGATTGATGGCAAACTGTTTACCACCACCGAAAACAAAAACCTTAACATACTCGATCCCTCAACCGGCAAGGTTTCCGATAAAATAAAAGCGCCTTATGGAGGCCTCATCTTTGCCGACAACAAATTCATTGTTTACGGAAACAATGGTGATGTAAGTCTTTCTAATTACGAAAATGGCATACTAACTACTGGTGGAACATTTAAAATTACCAAAGGCAGCAAGGAACATTTTGCACATCCGGTGATTGCAAACGGAGTGCTGTACATCAGGCATGGAGAGGCTTTGATGGCTTATAAAATAAAATAAACTGCAACCTGTTCTGATATAATTAGTTATTAAAAATAACAAGTACAAAAAAAATCAATAAAGTATAAATTACCAATGGAGATAATTGACACGAAAAAAATCAAATTACCGAAAAAACTCTCCAAAAAAGAACGTAAAAAACAGGATAAAAAACGTTTGAAAAAATACTCTGAATTTTTGCGAAAAAATTACGACTGGGATTATATTTATATTATTGATTTATTGAGATATAAAATAAAGAGAGTCAGAAAATATATCAGGAAACATGATATAATTGAAAAGCAAGAATTAGATAAAATTGTTTCGCAGATGACTGAAACTGAAATACTCTTGGAAAGAGTGGTTTCATACGATTACGGTGCGGATTTAGAAAAAGAATTTATTGAAAAATTTGGCGGAAAAATAAGATATAAAACTAAGTACAAAAAAAATCATGTCTTGGAAATTGAGCATGATTATTCTGAAATCAATGAAAATCAGATAGAAGATGCAAAAAAGGAGTTTGAAAAAATACATACCAGAGAATTTGAACTTAGAAAAGCTGATTTGAAAAAAGCATTTGAATTGATGACGGAAAACATTTGGGGATGGTGGGATTAACCAATCTACTTCTTCTGAGACACCCTCACCCAATCTACCAAAAAAAACATCGGGAAAAACAGATTGGGTGACTTACTCAAGGTTATTGGGATATTCCATGCTCAGAATCAGGTATTCTTCAATATGCGAAACTTCCTTTGTGATTTCGTAAAACTTCAGACCATCAATGTAAAAAATATAGCGATCAGGGAGCCACTCAAGGGCAAATGTATGAAAACCTTCGCCCACACATTTCAGATAACTCTGGTAGCCGCGGGTTGACTGTTGGTTTAGGCCGTAAGCCCAGTGAACCTTGTGCGAAACAATATCATCACCCAGTTTCCGGAAACATTCTATGATATCGATTTCGGCGCCAAATTTTGCAAGGTCTTCGCCTTTTGCATTTTCAGTGGATTGAATCCAGAATGCCGACCACACCCTGCCCGGCGATTTCTGCACCTGCGCCTGGCACTCGCACCAACCGTATTTCGACATAAACAAACCTTGTGTTCCGACAGCGCTGCCAAACAAAGTATCGTTTTCGTTGAGGGCAAAAAGTTTTAGCAAACCATCTTCAACTTTTACCGCCCGCGGCGAAACATAAGCAACTGCCCGCGGATCGACTCCGCGAACTTTCCATTTTGTGCTATCCAATTGATTTCCATCGAATTCATCGTGCCAAACCAATTTGTAACCCATTTCTTTTTCATTGCTAATTTTTCATTTTTAATTGATAAATCCCCATCCCTCATTCCTCCAAAGTGCCAATCACAATGTAATAGTCGTACTCATATACACAACTTTTGGTCAGCATCTCCTTTTTTACAGGCGCAATTTTTGAAGTTGAACCATCGGCAGCTTCGTTGCCCGGAACGCTTACATTCCTGCCAGCAACCTTGTGCAAAGCGGATTGTAAACAGCTATTCCAAAATAGTTGTTATCAACAAAAGCCATCCAGTTTTCAGGAACATTTTCGTAACGCCCCCAGAAACCATTTTCGAGGTAGATTACTTCGGGTTTGCTTAGTGTGTCATTTGTAAAAGGCGAAAGTCCAAGGTAAACGACCAGATTTTTCAATGCCAAAACAGGGTAAACAGTCTGCAATTCCTGGTCGCAGACAACACTGTCGCCATAAATGATATCAGTGCGGTGACAGGTTAACCGGTTGCGGATGATAAGAACATTTCCTTCCAGTTTTGTCCATTGTTCCATTTCGGCTTCGGCAGGCCGGTTATTCATATCCCATTGCATGGGAATACACTTTACGTACAGCGAATCTTTCGACTGCC
>JBBIVS010000144.1:0-8428 GCA_037439605.1 Draconibacterium sp.
TAGAGTTTCGGGTTCAGAGTTTAAAGTTTCGGGTTCAGACACCGAAGTTTAAATAAAATATTGCCCCGGGGAATGGATAGTTCTTCGGGGTTTTTGTTTTTAGAAATGTTATTTTTGAATCGATGGTTAGGAGAAAAAAAAAAGCAGTTACAGTTATCACCGGCTTTTTGGGAGCAGGAAAAACCACTTTTATCAATTCAGTTTTAAAAAATAATCCCGACAAACAATTTGCGCTGGTTGAAAACGAATTTGGCGAGGTTTCCATCGATACGAAACTGATTAAAGGAGTTGATGCCAGCCAGATGTTCGAATTGAAACAGGGTTGTATTTGCTGCACTATTTCCGATGAATACGAACTGGTTTTACTCGAACTGGCAGAACGCTTCCCCAATGTTGAACACCTGCTGATTGAAACCACTGGAATTGCTGATCCTGCTTCTGTAATCCGTCCGTTTTTCAGGGATGAGAACCTTCAAAAAATCTATCATTTTAACGAAACTATTTGCCTGGTTGACGCGATTAATTTTGAAAATTCGCCTGAAAAGAAAATCACCACAAAACAGGTTGTTATTGCCGATTTGATTTTGGTAAGTAAATCTGAGCAACTTTCAGAAATTCAAAAAGAAACATTTAAGGAAAACCTCAAAAAAATCAATCCTTTTGCTGAAATTGAATTTGCAAATTCTTTAGCCCCTTTCAAGGGGTTGGGGGTGAATTCATTCCTTCAAAATCCAAATATCAGTTTAATTTTTTCCAAATTTTCAAATTCCCACACAAACATTTCCACACAAACACTCCATTTTAACCAACCACTTAATAAAGAACTATTTACCAACTGGCTTTCATACACCCTCGATTTATACAAAACCAAAATTTACCGCGTAAAGGGAATTCTTTACTTCAAAAACGAACCTTATGAATACATTTTGCAGGGAGTGGGAGGAAGTTTTGAAATGGTGGAGGGTGAATTAATGATTAATGAATCTCAATCAGCCATCGTGTTTATTGGGTTAGATATTCCGGCATTGAAATTTTAGTCTGTCATAATTTGTGATTGATTATCGTATTAAAACACCTGAGTTCGAAATAGGAAAGTTGTTAAAATCTGGTCAATTTATAATGTTTCCAATTCATATCCCATTCTGAGTAGTTTATTTAAAAAGGTCAAATGCATTGTTAATATAATATTTATAACCTAAAATTGATTGTTTAAAGCTGGTTTGTTATTTTTTTGGCATTGTTAATTTAGTATAGTTTATTTGTATTTGGGCAATTATTAATCTAATCTTACTGATTATGGATAGTTGCCCAAAATGCAAAAGTATGAATTTTCATAAAGATGGTATATTTAAATCTAAACAAAGGTATTTCTGTAAAGACTGTAAGCATCGCTTTACCGTGGAACAAATTGGGAAACCTGGCAAAATTAAACGAGATGCATTAATCCTATATCTTGAAGGTTTGGGTTTTCGATCAATAGGAAGATATTTAAACAGTAGCCAAGTAGCAGTTTTTAATTGGATCAAATCTTTCGGTGAGAGATTATAGGAGTTTAGGAACCCAGAAGATATCGATGTAATTGAATTAGATGAAATGCACACATATATCGGGTAAAAAAAAACTACTGTTGGATCTTGATTGCTGTTGATAGAAATGGGCACAGATTCATCAATTGTGAAGTTGGTTCGCGGGGAACAGAAACAGGGATAAAATTATAGGAGCACCTTAAAGAAAGGGCAAGCGGAGTTGTTTATACAGATTACTGGAAAGCTTGTAATGAGTTTGTGCAAAAAGAAAAATTGGTACAGACAAAGGCAGAGACCTACACAGTAGAAGGATATAATAGTCTTTTCAGGCATTTCTTAGCAAGATTAAGAAGGAAAACAAAAAGTTACACAAAAGCAAAATATATGCTGATTCATTCGGTAAAACTTTTAATGTTTAAACGAAATAATGATTTAGCTATATTTTGTTAACAATGCCGTACGTGGAAAATCCCAAAAAGCTTGATTGGGATGATTTGGAAGATTTTACAGTTCAGCAATACAACTTCAAATCCGAAAACAAACCCTTTATCTGTTTCGAGCCCGGTAACAAAATGGTGCTTAGGGAGAACAGTATTGCCAGATATAATGAACATGGCGGTTGCAACCATTTTCCGGTGGGTCTGGCAATATGTGACGGGCGTACATGCACAACATCCGACCGTCCATCTCATTGCGGCAGCTTCCCGATTTCAGAGCCGGTACTCCACGAAAAAGGTGACCGGGAATATTGGAATGGTTTGTACGGGATAAACAGCATGGACATGAAAGAAATTATTAAACTTGGCCGGTCGTGGGCTTAAGCACCTGAAATGGAAATCAGGGGAGAGGATTTCATTTCGAATGGTTTTGACAAAAGTGAAAGGTGTTACCAACTTGAAAACAAAAACTCAAAAGCAAAGAAACTCGAATTCAAATTGGCTGGAAGCGCAGAAAACCCAATTTGTAATCCGGCTTTCTTCATCAAAAACTGGAACGGAGACAAAGCGGCGGTACTTGTGAACGGAAAGCCTGCAAAAGACGCGCGAATTGGCATTAATCATAAACTTGATGGAGATGACTTGTGGTTTTCCTGTTTCTTGAAAATAATGAGCCGGTTTCGATAACAATTGAACCATAGAATTTTTATAACAATTAAAAAAATGGTAATCCGGAATTTAAAAAAAACTGGTTATCTGCAAGTCCACCAGTTCTAATTAAAAAATTCAAATAACAGATTGAAAATGAGAAATTTCATATTTTTTACTCACCCTGATTCATCTGGCGACGAATGGTCCCTTTCCTGTTTTGTGCAATACATGACCCACTTTTATTCAGATATTCAAATTGATTAGCTTTGACTGGATTTCAGTTGGCTGAAGAATTTTTGTTTTAACCTGTTTTGATTTTGGGAGTACATATCTGAGTTGTATGATTTCCCTGATTTCCTTAATTGCCTTTTCCGGCGATATACCTATTTGGTTTTCCTTCAGCAGTCTTTCGAGCTCTTTGTAGATTGCATATGCAGCAAAGCATATACATATATGTGCTTCTATCCGGTTTTTTAATCTGTGGTAAATTGGGCGTATTCTCAAGTCTGTTTTTGATATACGAAACGCTTTCTCTACCTGCCATAACTGGCTATACTGCCCGATAACTTCTTTTCGGGAGAGATGGGTATTGGTAACATAACCTTTCAGCCTGTCCCAAACACTGTCAGCTTCATATTTTTCATAGTCAATTGTGATATTTACTTCACCCAAAAGTTTCAGGTATTTATTGTATCCGCGGTTGTTGATGTGGTCTTTGGTCAGTTTCCCTGTTCTGAGTTTCTTTTCCAATCGTTTTAATCCTTTTTCCCGGTTTATTCTGTCATTGCGGGCTCTTTTTTGAGAATAACTGACAATTAACCGGCCGTTTCTGCTTTTTAACTCCCTGGGATTGCCTTCTTCAATACTAAGTTCAATGACTTTTGCCTTTATTGCTTCGGTTTCATTTTTAAGTCTTCCTCCCAGAATATATTCGTACTGGTTTTCTTGTAAGGCATCAATATTCTTTTGAGATAAAAGTGCTGCATCCGCTACAATTATTGGTTTATCAATATCAAATTTCTTCTGAAAAGTTTCAAGTAAGGGTATCAGGGTTTTGGTTTCAGAGGTGTTTCCTTCGAATATCTGGTAGCCGATGGAATAGCCATGATTGCTTACCAGCAGTCCAATCATAATTTGGGGCTGCTGGTGCTTTCCGTCTTTATTGAACCCCGGGATGCGGTATTCATCTTCCTCGGAGGCTTCAAAATACAGGGTGGTCATATCATAAAATACCACACCAATTTTGTTTTTCAAAAGCTTACGGGTGCAGTCAAACATTGTTTGCTCTATTATTGGTTTTAGTTCAGCGTTTAGCTCATCCAGAAAACGGTAAATGGAGTAAACACTTACATCGGTGTTTAAATGCTGTTTGAAGTATTCTGCGGTTTTTAATTTACTGCCGGGATATACCAGCCTGCATAGAACCAGATTGCGAAAGTAATTGCATGACCCATCATCCGGAAACCCTATTTTTTCAGAAATTTTACCCAGAATTAACTCAGAACCGATAATCTGCAAATGGTCGTTTGCAATACCATTTACAAAATTCTCTATCACTAAATCATCGTGCTCAACAAAGAGGGTTTGCATGCCCTGAAGCCGCTCCAGCTCTGTTCTTGCAAGCAACAACAGAAGCTCTTCCTCACGTTTTGACCTGACAACTCCAATGGTTTTTATAACCTTGTTCTTCCGGTTAATCTTTCGGACAATCTGGATGCTTACTGAACCACTCCGATTCCTGTTTTTTCGAATAAACATGCCCTAAAAATAGCTCCGCATGACCCAAAATGCAAAATCCAAAATGTTAAAATATTGATAATCAATAATGATTTTTTAAGCGATCTGATCGCTGCACAAAACAGGAAGAGGGTGAGTCAATGAAAGAATAATCAAGTCAATTACAACAAAATGGAAAGGAAAATGCTAAATCACATTAAATGAAGCATTCTTTTTTGTCATACATTTTAGTCTTTTTCGCATTTGCAGGTAGTTGTGTCAAAGTACCTTCGCCGCCTAATATTATTATTTTTCTGGCGGATGACCTTGGTTTTGGCGACCTTGGCTGTTATGGAAATCGGATTATCAAAACCCCCAATATCGATAAGTTGGCTAAAGAAGGTGTTCGTATGACGGATTTTCATTCGGGTGGAACGGTTTGTTCCCCTTCCAGTGCTGCTTTATTAACTGGAAGAAATCCTTACAGGAGCGGATTCTTTTACATCCATAGTAAAGACACATATCTTAAAAATGAAGAAATAACCATTGCAGAACTTTTGAAAGACAAGGGATATGAAACCGTTTTTTTTGGAAAATGGCACCTTTCAACACTGGAAAAAGGCAAAGTGAATCATCCCGGTCCCGACGATCAGGGATTCGATTACTGGCTGGGTACCACCGTAAATGCATTTGAAGGCCCCCAAAATCTAGAAAAATTTATCCTGAACGGAAATCCTGCAGGCAAGGTTGAAGGCTGGTATTGCGATATAAATGTGGATAAAGCCGACGATTGGCTGAAAAAAAGAAGGAACAAGGAAAAACCTTTTTTCATGTACATCTGTTCCCACGAACCACACACACCGATAGCCCCTCCCGAAAAGTACAGCCTGAAATACGACAATCCCGAAGTTGATGAACTGGAGAAAACGATAAAATACGGACAGGTGAATCGTCCTGAAAAAGATATTTCAGCCAATAAAAAAGAATATTACGGCACAGTTACCCAGTTGGACGATGCCTTTGGCCGGCTTATGAATACCCTTGAAATACTGGGGCTGAAGGAAAATACACTGGTGATTTTTACCAGCGATAACGGGCCGGAAACACCGGTAACTCATGAAGAATCATTGGGACAATGGGATGATCCGATTCGCGATAAATGTTTTGGTACACCCGGCGATTTCAGGGGAATGAAAAGATATCCATACGAAGGTGGGCACCGGGTTCCGGGAATCGTCAGATATCCGGGAGTAATACAGGCCGGTACTGAAAGCGATATCCTTTTCAACGGAACCGATATTTTAACAACTTTATGCAAACTTGCAGGCATTGCAGTTCCTTCCGGCCGCCCGATTGATGGCGTGGATGCTTTTGCGGCATTTCAGAAGAAAAAAGTGGAACGCAATGTTTCATCCATCTGGTTTTATCCCCATCACGGTGATACTTATTTCAGGATGCCGCAAATGTCGATGCGGAAGGACAATCACACTTTGATTGGCTGGTTGCCTGTGAAAGCGGATTCAATCAATTTGTTTGACTGGATGGCAGCAAGCGATCCTCAGAAATTCGAATTATATGATATTGTCGCTGATCCGTCTCAGTTGAATGATATTTCCGCGCAAAATCCAGATATTGTTGATTCCATGAAAAAGGAAATGATTACTTTATGGCGGGAAATGCGTGATGAAGGATTGGCAGGGAAACAAAAATTGATAAATAACTGAAAATCAAAATAAATTAAGATGAAAAAAATACTTTTGAATTCATTGGTAATCGCTGTTTTATCAGCGCTTGTATTTACCGCAACAGCACAGGATAAAACATTGAAAAGCCTGTCACTGGAAGACTTGTACAAAAACAACGTCTTTCGCCAAAAGGGAATCAACGAGGTGCGATGGATGAAAGACAACAAAGGTTATTCTGCCCTCGAAACCAATGAAACTATCGGTGGAAAAGATATTGTGGTTTACGATGTTGAAACAGGTAATAGGGAGGTTTTGGTTTCTGCACAACGTTTAATACCCGCCGGTGAAAAGAGTCCGTTGAATATTTACAATTACGCCTGGTCGGACAATAACAACAAATTGCTGATTTTTACGAATACCCGGAAGGTGTGGAGGCTTCACACCCGAGGCGATTACTGGGTTTTGGATATAAAAACCGGGAAGTTGGTTCAGCTTGGCCCTGAAATGGAGGAAGCACGATTGATGTTTGCCAAATTCTCGCCCGATGCTAAAATGGCGGCGTTTGTGTACAACAACAACATTTATTTACAAAACCTGGAAAATGGCAAGGTTGAACAACTCACCAACGACGGGAACGACCATATTATCAACGGCACTTTCGACTGGGCTTACGAAGAGGAATTCGGTTGCCGTGATGGATTCCGCTGGAGCCCTGACAGTAAAAAAATCTCATTTTGGCAGATGGATACAAAAGGAACCGGTGTTTTTTATCTGATTAATAACATTGATTCCATTTATCCTGAAATTATTCCTTTGCCTTATCCAAAAGTGGGAACCGATAACTCTTCCGCAAAAATTGGGTCGGTAAATATTGACGATAAAAAGATAACCTGGATGAATATTCCAGGTGACACACGGAACAATTACCTGCCGAGGATGGAATGGGCCAATTCTTCCGGTGAATTAATCATTCAGCAACTAAACAGACAACAAAACACAAATAATGTGTTTTTGGCAAATGCGAATTCCGGTAATGCAAAACAAATATTTACCGAAAAAAGTGAAACGTGGCTCGATACAAATGATGATATAATCTGGCTTGAAAAAGGGGAATTTACATGGATGAGCGATTTATCGGGATGGATGCATCTGAACAAAATTTCTCCAATTGATGGAAAGATGAATCCAGTCACGTCCGGAAATTTTGAAGTAATTAATTTGTTGCGGACAGACCTTGAAAATGGATGGGTTTATTTCATCGCCTCGCCCGACAATGCAACTCAACGCTATTTGTACAGGAGCCGGCTTGACGGAAAGGGAAAACCTGAAAGATTGTCGCCTGCCGGCCAGACAGGGCAACATTCGTACAATATTTCACCCAACTGTAAATATGCAATTCACACTTTTTCAAACCATAAAACACCTCCGGTTTACGAAGTGGTTTCCTTGCCGGAACACAAGGTAATCAGGGCTTTGGAAGATAATTCGGACTTAAAAAACAAATTGGCTGAATATGCCATTGCGCAAAAAGAATTTTTCAAAATTAATACTGACGACGGTTTGGAATTTGATGCCTGGATGATAAAACCGCTGAATTTCAATGCCGAAAAGAAATACCCGATAATTTTTTATGTTTATGGAGAACCAGCCGGAGCTACGGTTCAGGACAGTTGGTCGTCAAATTTGTGGGATCAGTTGCTGGCGCAGGAAGGATACATCGTAATCAGTGTCGATAACCGGGGTACAAATACGCCCCGCGGCCGCGAATGGAGAAAATGTGTTTATGAAAAAATCGGAATTATTTCTCATGTCGATCAGGCTGCCTGTGCACGAAAAATTATGGAATGGAATTTTGTGGATGCAAACCGGATTGGAATCTGGGGCTGGAGCGGCGGAGGTTCAAATACATTAAATGCCATGTTCCATTATCCTGAAATTTATAAAACGGGCATCGCAATTGCATTTGTGAGCAATCAGTTGCTTTATGATAATATTTACCAGGAACGCTACATGAACCTGCCTGAAAACAACGTGGAAGGATATCGCGATGGCAGCCCGATAACTCATGCCAAAAATCTGGAAGGAAACCTGCTTTTAATTTATGGTTCAGGCGACGATAATTGTCATTATCAGAATTGCCAGGTACTTGCCAATGAATTAATTAAGCAAAATAAATATTTTACGATGATTGATTATCCGATGCGTTCTCACAGCATAAACGAACGTGAGAATACCACAATGCATTTGCGGATGACCATGCTCAATTATTGGAAAAAATATTTACCTGCTGAAAAGTAACATTTAAGATTTGTATTTTTTATGACTACTAAAAGACTGACGAGAAGGCCGTTGAGGATAATCAAGGCAGGCGAAATAAAGCAGAATTATTCCATGCAAAAGGCAATTGACGCCA
>JBBIVS010000145.1:0-4226 GCA_037439605.1 Draconibacterium sp.
AATTCTTTTGCCTCTAATTGTAGGTTTCCCGTTGCAAACCGCTAGATCCACAATAATTCTGTACTTTAAATTTTCCATCACATTCTGTTTTGATTTCAAAAGTATTTAATTTATTGCATAATTCCGAATGTCAGCCTGCTGTAAATGGAGTAACGACGAATATTAAAAATCAGAGGATTCATTCGATAGTATTGAGATTTGAGATAAATTCCAAAAGACAAATGGCAAAATTCAAATAAATCTCAATTCTGAAAATTGAAAAATTCAAACCATTTAACTTTACCTTTTTTGAAAATTGAATATTTCAGGTATTTGAAATTTATTTGTTATTTGACTTTTGAAAGTTTGTAATTTAACTTTTTCATTAATCACTAATCTATAGTATTTATCTTTTAAAAACTTTCATTCTCCGTCCTTTCAATCACTTCATTCTGCAAATCAGCATTCATGTCGTTGAAATAGTCGCTGTAACCAGCCATGCGCACCAGTAAATCGCGGTAATCTTCCGGACATGCCTGTGCCGCCAGTAAAGTTGCCGTATCAACCACGTTAAACTGAATATGGTGTCCTCCCAGTGAAAAGTAACTGCGGATGAGGTGCCCCAGTTTTTCGATGTCTTTTTCGCGTTTCAGCAGGCTGGGAACAAAGCGCAGGTTTAGCAGCGTGCCGCCGGATTTTACCTGATCGAGTTTGCCCAGTGAGCGGATGACGTTGGTTGGACCATGTGTGTCGCAACCGTGTGACGGTGAAGTTCCGTCGGAAATCGATTTCCCCGAAAAACGTCCGTTGGGTGTGGCGCCCAGCACTTTCCCAAAGTAAACATGACAGGTTGTTGAAAGCATATTCAGGTGAAAAGTTTCGCCTTTTGTATTTGGTTTACCGTCGATGGACGCCAGCAAATCGTTGTAAACTCTGATTGCAATTGCATCGGCAATTTCGTCATCGTTACCAAAAAACGGTGTATAATTGATAATTCGTTGTCTGAGTTTTTCTTCACCTGAAAAATTCATACTTACCGCGTCCAGCAGCTTGTCCATGCTAAAAGTTTTGTCTTCAAAAACATGTTTTTTCAAAACCGAAAGACTGTCAGTTACCGTTCCCAATCCAGTGCACTGAATATAGTTGGTATTGTAACGCGGTCCACCGTTGTAGTAATCCTTTCCTTTTTGAATACAATCTTCAATAACCACCGAAAGGAAAGGCGCCGGTGCATATCGCGCAAACATTTTGTCGATGTAATTACTGACACGGATTTTCTGGTCAACCACAAAATTAAGCTGTTTCAGAAAAGCAATGTATAACTCCTCAAAATTCTGAAAGTCGCGCGGGTCGCCGGTTTCGATACCTGCTTTTTTACCTGTGAGTGGGTCAATTCCGTTGTTCAGCGTAATTTCGAGGATTTTCGGGACATTGAGGTAGCCCGTTAAAACATAGGCTTCCTTGCCAAAAGCTCCAACTTCGATGCAACCACTGCAACCTCCTTCGTAAGCATCCTGCAGCGATTTTCCCTGGCGCAGCAACTCCTGCACATAAATATCAGGATTAAAAACCGATGGGTAGCCGTGACCCTGCCGGATAACTTTGCATGCGGCATTCAGAAAGCGATCGGGAGTTTTTTTGCTGATGTGAACCGAATTTCCAGGTTGCAGAATGTGTAGTTCCTCAACTACTTCGAGCATGAGGTACGACACTTCACTCACTCCGTCGCTGCCGTCAGATTTTAATCCGCCAATGTTGATGTTGGTAAAATCGTTAAAAGTTCCGCTTTCACGCGCTGTGATCCCAACTTTTGGAGGGGCAGGATGATTGTTCACTTTTATCCAGAAACAACTGATGAGTTCTTTGGCTTCGTCGCGGGTAAGTGTTCCTTCGGCAATTTCTTTATCGTAAAAAGGTTGCAGGTGCTGGTCGAAATGACCAGGGTTCATGGCATCCCAGCCATTTAGTTCTGTGATTGTGCCGAGGTGAACAAACCAGTACATTTGAATGGCTTCCCACAAATTTTGCGGGGCGTGGGCCGGAACCCGGCGACAAACTTCAGCTATTTTTTTCAGTTCTTTTTGGCGTTCCAGATTGGTTTCTGTTTCGGCCATTTTTCCCGCCAAATCTGCATGACGTTCAGCAAAAACTATGGCGGCATCGCACGAAATGGCCATCGATTTTAACTCTTCCAGTTTTTCTGTGGCTTCGGGATCGTTTAAAAAATCGAGCCTCGCAATGTGGTCTTCAATCTCCTTTTTAAAGTCGAGCATTCCTTTCCGGTAAATTTTACCGTCGAGGGTGGTATGACCGGGTGCACGCTGCTCCATAAATTCGGTAAAAACACCGGCTTCATACGCAGCTTTCCATTCATTGGGAACATGGCTGAAAATCCGTTCGCGCATGGTACGGCCTTTCCAGTAGGGAATTACTTCGCGTTCGTAAGTGTCAATATCTTCCTGCGGAATGGTGTAGCGCTGCTGATCACGCGAGTTAAGCACATGAAAATCATCAACACTGTGACAAGTGAGTTCAGGAAAAGTGGGTACCGATTTTGGCCGCGGGCCACGTTCGCCAACAATCAGTTCATCGGCCCCAATATAAATGGTTTTTTGTTTACAGATTTCCAGAAAATTGAGTGCACGCATCACCGGCTCAGAATATTTACCGAGATTCTCGCGATAAAATTTTGTGGTAATCAGCGCCCGTTCGATGGATAGCGACTCCTGTGTTTCCACGCTCAGTTTCCGTAAACGGCGGATACGGTCGTTCATTCTGGGCAAATGGTGTTTTTTTGTGATATGATAAAAATTTCCTTCAGCGCCGGCAGGTCGTTCGGGGGTTTGGCTGATTTTATTCCAGTTAAAGTCATTTCGGAGCGAATTTAAAATTAAATAAAGAAATTAAACAAAAATAGGAAATAACAAAAAACTGGTCAAAAGTAAATCTGTGTTTGCAGAATAATCTGACCTTTTGAGCTTGTCCAAAGTTGTTGTTCGTCAACTTCGGTATAAATGGGACGCGATGAATATTGCAAAGTCCATTTCAGGTTGTGCCCGTACATCAGCCAGTTGATCCCTGCATCGAACTGAAAAGAGGCTTCATCAAGCGCATCAAATTTTTTAAAGGTCGCTGCGCCAAAAGGCTGGAAGCGGTTTTTCATTCCATCACCCGGCAGCATGTAACCAAATTCTCCGCGAACAATATGCCCGGTTCCCACTTCCCACTCCGAATTTCCAATTCCCTGCGGCAATGCCAATGCAGGGTTCATTTTTGAAACATTCATTTTACTCATAGAACGGAGGTAATTGGGGCCAAAAAAATTGTAATAGTAACCCAGGTAAGAAGTGATTGCGCCCTTGTTTTTGGTAGGCATATCAAGAAAAACATCAACTGTTGCCAAAAAAATATCGCTGATTTGCGATGGATAATAATCGGCATAATTAGCCAATTTATCACTGTTTCCTGAAGCAATTAGCAATCCCGCAATCCAGGGATCGACTGTAGATAAATCTTTTTCAGCCTCAACCAGCATTGCTTCAGGGTGATAATAAAAACCGGCGCCAACATTCAGCATTTTCGCGCGGCCCAGGTTATTCATCGTCATGTATGGAAAAAGTGTGTTTTCCTTATCGAAAAACTGCCATTCAAAATAGCCCTTTACAGCAAAGTTCTCGTTAATCCGTTCAGTTGTAACGGGAGATGAAACAGAATCGATACCATATTCAAAAGGTTTTACAACCGAAACCCGGTAGTGTAATTTGTCGAGAGTGCCTTTGGCATAAATGCCAAGTTGCCGCCCATAACGGTCGAAAGTGCCGCCTACCGGATAGGCAAACACGGGATTATCGACCACCAGAAATTCAAGCAGTTTGTTGTTGGAGTATCGTGAAATGCCATTCCAGGTATTCAAACCAAAACCAAGGTGCAGTTTGTCTTTCACGAAGATAAATTCAGTTTCGGCATTGTACAGTTGAATGGCCGGATTTTGTTTTGACTGGTAGGTTATGTTATCGGCGCCAATTTGTGTGTAAATAAAAACGCGATCCATCAGGTAGGTATAAAAAATCAACCTGCTCCGGCGAATTCCCAAATCGATGTCGCCATATTGTTCAACTCCATATTTATCGGGATTGTTTTGAATGTAACGGGCCCAAATCTGGTTTACCATTAACATTCCGGCATACGAACTTTTATCATCGGACAAGTACCAACGCAGATTTGGCATTTTTAAATCGTCCTGTGCA
>JBBIVS010000145.1:4239-8425 GCA_037439605.1 Draconibacterium sp.
CGTTAAAGATGTTAATCAGAAACAGAAAAGTAACAGTAAGTTTCAGAAATCTGTTCATAAACTGTATAGTAAAAAACTAAAACCATTGAGATGGCTAAAATAATTCAAAAATGTTCAACTTTAATTTTTATAATCGGTGTCTGCTTTCTTTTTTTTGCCCATTCTTTCCGTCTGCTTTCATATCATCTGGTATGATTTTAACCCTCAACTACCTTATGTTTTTTTACAAATTCCGGGTCTAAATCCACTCCAGCCCCCGGACCTGTTGGAACTTTAATTTTTCCATTTGTAATTTTGAGGGGCGAAGTCGGGCATTCAAACGGTACATGCGACCTGAATCCTTTAAATTCGTGATGCAGGCCGGCGTTTGGACAAACCGAAACGATATGGCTGTTGTAAATATACCCCAGTCCGCCTCCCGACATGTGCGGAATAAAAGTTTTACCAAGTGCTTCTGCCATCCGGGCAACCTTTACCGACCGAATCATTCCTCCAAAATAATAATTATCAGGCTGAACCACATCTATTCCGTCATTTGCAAGCAGCCACCTGAAATTTGTAAAACTGTAATCCTGCTCTCCGTTTGCCACCGGGATTGTTAGTGTATCAGAAACTTTTTTAATGTCTTCAAAATGGTCAAACATGACCGGCTCTTCAAAATAACTGTATTTATTTTCTTCCAGAATTTTTCCAATTTTTACCGCCCCCTCAACATCATAATATCCATTTGAATCGGCGTAAAGATACATGTCGTCTCCATAATGGTTTCGAACCATGGGAATCAGTTTTTCCGATTTTCCGGGAATACCCGGATAATGAATATCAGTGGTTCCGTAATATTGGTAACCGATTTTAATTTTTAACGCATTCACATCGTATTCTGCAACAGCGTCTTTGATGCGTGCAAAATGATCTTCCAGCGGCAATTCGCGAAATTCGGTGGCCACGTAAAAACCAACTTCAGGGTTGTAAATCCCGCCAATTAACTGTCCCATTGATTTTCCGGCAATTTGCCCCAGCATATCCAGAATTGCAAACTCAATGGTAGCCAGCGGGATTCCCAGAGAAATTCCATTTAACCTGAAATTCAAACGATAAACCAAAATCCTTTCCAGCATTAAATCCAATTCCCGTGCATCCTGACCGATAAAAAAGTCCTGTAACCGGTTGGTAAATACAGGATAAAAAGTTGACATATCGCTGTGAGCCACGGATATTCCAACAGCTCCATCCGTTGATCTTACCCGGCACAGGTAACTGTTTTCATTCCGAAGTAATTCCAGTGTTTCAATAATCACGGGCGATGTGAATAACTCCTTTTTTAAAACCGGTTGCTGAAGAACTTTATCCAGTTTTTCGTAGTTCTCCATTACTTTTTCAGAAACCGGAAATTGGGAATATCCTGAAAATGGCAAAGTAGCTGCCAGACTTCCAGTGGCAGCGGTTGTTATAAAATTACGGCGATTGGTTTTCATAGAGTAAAATTTAAGAACAATTAAATTAAGAGAATAGCATCAGCATAAATGGGGATTTTGCAAAGAATTATCCCTTCATTTTATCCGGATCTTGTCTGGAATCAAAAATATCTGTGACGTAAATATACTCTCCTTCAACTCTGTAAATTATCTTGCAATGACCCTCAATTATTCGACGATGTCCTAATCCCAAATGTTCAAGATAAGGTTCTTTCCTCCCTGAAAATGGATGTTTTATCAAAGTATCAGCCTTATCTAAAATCTGATCTCTTATTTGAATCAATTTTTCAAAAGATACCTTTGTGGAATAAAATTCTAATGTTTCTTCAAGGCTAACAAGTGCCTGTTCTGTATAAACAAGCTTCATTTACTAATGGCTTGATTTGTTCGACGCTCTATTTCATCCCGCATAAATGTTTTCCCCGATTTAATGTCATTTTCTGATTTATGTGCCCTGTTGATGAGTTTTGTTTTTAAAATATCCCTTTTATGAAGTATTTCATAAAACTCATTGATTAGGCTTTCATCCAACTGCTGCAAACGGTCGTGGATAAAATCCCTTTTTTCAATTAAATTCATAATTTTCTCTTATTATATTTAAGCAAATTTAATTATATGTTTTTGAAAGCTGCAACTTTAAACCAAATCAATCCCAATAATCTCACAATCCATAATTTGCGCTACTTCAAGATTTACATATCCATCTATATTTTTGAATTCGGGTTTTAATCCGTTTATCAGCAACCGGACTTCCTTTGGTTTTGTTCCTTCCGGGATTTGTATTCGTACCTGCGCATCAACCGGAATAAACTCCCGGAATGGCCCTTTCATCATCATCGGATTGGTAAGATTAACCAGATGAACAGTCATAGAATCTTTTTGCCGCCACACAGTAACGTCAATTACGCCGGGACCTTCCACTTCAACAACCGGTTCTTCATTCAACGCCCAGCGGATGGTATTCTGGAGAAGTTTCAGGTGATCGGTACTCATAATTTGCCAGTAAGTCCGGTCAATATCTCCGGGGAAATAGGCAATACGGCTGTTCCCGTCATCGTTCAGATAAAGTCCGCGGATATTGGTTTCCGGCTCCAGCGGATAAACGTGTTCCATCGGTAAATCGGGGTAGGTTGGAATCAGAGTAACCGGACGTTCAAATTCAGTTTCAGAATATACTTTCACCATATAAATGGTATTAATTATTCTGAAAGCATCTTCCAACTCCTTTAAAACCGGATGAAATTTGTCAGTGCCTGAATTACTTTTCAATCTCAGATAACTGTTTTGCATCGGCCCTTCCACTTTTTGCTGAAATGAAATTCCAAACAAATCAGCAAGACCAAAATCTTTTCTTCGGTTTCCTTCTTCGTCATACAACGAAGTTTCGAAGGTTGCCAGCAAACTGCCTCCGTTTCGTGTAAAATCGCGCAACTGGTTGCACTGTTCATTGGAAAGAGCCAAAATATTAGGGAGAATCAGCAATTTGAAAGGTTTTAAATGTTCAGCATCAAGCAATCTGTCATTCACCATTTCAAACGGGATGCGGGCCTCAATTAAAGCCTGATACATTCCAAGTTCATGATCCCCGCTTTTCTGCTGCCACACTTCATTTCCGAAATTCCTGTTCTGTTCCGAAAAAACCATTCCAACGCGGGCCATCGGTGCGGTGTTTCGCAGGTAACGCTCGTTCCGGTAATGATGCTGATATATTTGATCGACAGTTGCGAGCCAGCGTTTGTCGTACAAAACCCCTGAAAATTTGGTAAACCACGGGCGCATGCCATTGGCTGTCCCTTCTGCAACCCAAATCCTGATTTCTTCATCACTCTGAACCGAATCTTTCCAGCGATATTTCTCCTCGACTCCAACACTGAAAATTCCACCTAACGGTTTCATCCCAATAGATGCCCGCAGTTCTTTGGCCACTTTTCCATTCGACCAGGGCATGGTATAACCGCTTCGTGCCTGATGATCGGTAAATACAATATCGGAAAGCTGGCCTGTAATTACTTTATCCGGAAATCCGTTTGGAATAAAACGCGAAGTGGATTTCCTTTTGCGGATAACTTCGTCCCAAAGCAGCCAGAGTTCTTTCAGTCGGGCAATGTTCCATTCCGAATATTTGCGAAAGACGGGGTCGGACGAATTGTTGTTTCGGGGTAAATCCATTCCTGAAAATGCTTTAAAATTTACCCGGCAATGTTCGCAATAACAGATTCCGCTTCCTGCCCAACGGTTCGAAAAAATCCCGTCAGGTTCATAACGTTCAATTATCTCTTTGTGCACCTGTGTCATAAACTCAAAATTGTAAGGCCCCAGCGCACAGGTTACCCACAAATCGGGGTTGGCCCAGTGACGGCGTTTTTCACCATCGGCAGTTACCGCAATCCAGTCGGGATGGGCATCGTACACATTTTGCCATGTTGCATGAGGATCGGTTCGCGCGATGATTGACATGTTCCTTTTCCGGCAACCTTTCACAAGATATCCAAACGGATCGGAATCTCCCAGCCAGGCGCTCCGGTGATGAAACTCCACATCGGTTGGATAATATGCGACTATACCACCGGCGCTCAGTGTTGCTCCGTCGGCATGAATCTTTTTAAAATAACTGAGCCAGAAATCAGGATCGAAATTGCCTGGATCATTTTCCACAAGCGTCAGTTGTGCCCAGCGCATCGGCCGGTCGAACCAGGTTTGTTCAACCGGCA